>CADAFY010000004.1 GCA_902787255.1 uncultured Bacteroidia bacterium | reverse complement strand
CACGCCTGCGCTGAAAAATATGCCTTCGGTCAACTAAGGCGGCTCGCAGGGAAGGCTTAATCTTCGAGAACAAACGCCAATGTGGCGACAGATATGCGTATTTCGGGCGGAAAAACCGCCCGAAGTGCGTTATGGACGGCGGCTAGCGTCGCCCCGCTGGTGAATACATCATCCACGACCAAGATGTGCCGGGGCGAAAAGGGCAGCCGCGCAAGAGCACGGTCATTCACCCGAAAAGCGCCCGCCACATTCTTCGCCTTTTCCTCCCCGCTCAACTGCGTCTGAGTGCGGGTGGAACGGGTACGCCGGACCAGCCCGGGGAAATACAAGGGGCGAACGGAAGCAGGCAAGGGACCGGAAGCTGTTCCCCCGGAGTCGCACACAGTCGGACGCCCGACAGCATACGCAGCGGCGATGGCCTTCGCCAGCACGGCCGCCTGGTTGTAGCCTCTTTTGAATCGTCGCAAAGGATGCAGGGGAACGGGCACTACGACATCCACATCGGAAAACAAGGGGCTGCGGGCGAGTTCCCGCCCCAAGCGCCGGCCGAAACAGCGGCCCAACGACCGCCGTCCTTCATATTTGAGGGCCTGGGGAATGCCCTTGTACCCCGCCTGTTCCCGATAGAAGAAAAGGGCGGCGGCGCGACCGAAATCCTCATATTCGGCCGAGTGTTCCTGAATGCGCGCATTATAACGCTCGGACATCGGCTGACGCTCCCGCGCCCAATAGAAGGTGAGCGGCAAATCCGCCTCGCAGCGGCAGCAGAGATAGTGCTCCTTGCGCGAGAGCACCCCGCCGCACACGACACAACGCTCCGGCAGGAAGAAATCCGCCAGGGCTTTGCACCACACTGCGACGACGCCCGCTAGAGGGCGTAGCCGCCGTCGCATACCATCACTTGCCCGGTGATAAAGGAACTGAGATCGCTGGCCAGGAAGAGCGCCGTATTGGCCACTTCATCCACGGTACCCCCGCGACGCAAGGGGGTGGCGTCCGCCCACGCCTTCCGCACCTCTTCGGGGAGTTTGGCCGTCATATCGGAAATGATATAGCCGGGAGCCACACAGTTGGCACGAATGCCACGGGGCCCCAATTCTTTGGCGACAGACTTGGCCAACGCGATGAGCGCCGCCTTGGATGCCGCATAGTTGGCCTGCCCCGCATTGCCGTGCAGACCCACGATGGAAGAAATATTGATGATGTTGCCGCCGCGCTGTCCCACCATAATGGGAGCCACCGCGTGGATGTTGTTGAAAGCAGATTTAAGGTTGATGCGCAGGACATCGTCCCACTGTTGCTCGCTCATCCGCATCAGCAGCGTATCACGGGTGATGCCCGCATTGTTGACTAAGATGTCGATACGGCCGAAATCCTGACGGATGCTCTTGATGACCTGCTCGGTCGCCGCAAAATCGGAAGCGTCCACCTGATAAGTCCTGACATCCACTCCGGCCGCAGCGATTTCCTGCCGCGTTCCTTCCATATCCTCAACCGAAAGAATGTCGGTAATGGCGATGTTGGCCCCTTCCGCCGCAAAACGCAGGGCGATGGCCTTGCCGATTCCCCGGGAAGCACCGGTAATCACGGCTGTTTTTCCACTTAACAAACTCATAATATTACAACACTTTTAGAAGTTGTTGTCACAACTTCTTGATCCATTGTTTGGGCGTCATCCCCGTCTCCCGCTCAAAAGCGCGGTAAAAGGAAGACGCATTGTTGAAGCCCGACTGCAGCGCAATTTCCTTGACCAGAATCGGCTCGCCTGCCTCTTTTTTCTCCCGCATCAACACGGTCACGTGCTGGATGCGCAGATGATTGAAATAATCGGAGAAGGACATCCCGTATGTCAGATGGATGGCATCCGACAGATAGGTGCGGTTGGTCCGTATGCGCTCGGCCAAGGTCACCAGCGAGATATCCGGGTCCAGATAGATTTTATCTTCCTGAATGGCTTTCTCCAACTGCTGCAGGAAACGGGTATAAGTCCCTTCCGCCGAAAGCGAAGGCTTGTTTTCCAACTCCTTCTCGCGGGCGTCGTACTCCGCCAGCCTCCGCCGCAGGCTCTCCGCCGAATAACGGATGCGGAACAGGAACAGTCCCGCCACGAAGAGGAAGATGGACAACACGACTATCATCACGATGGCCAGCACTACGGTCCGCTGGTAGTGGGAAATGGCGATGATGGTGGTGCCGATGGGAATGAAAGTCAGGCCGGTGATGGTGAGCATACGCACATCGTCCACCGAGGCGTTCTCCACGGTACTATAATACTCGCACAGCAGTTTGTAGTACTTGCGGCCGGCATCATACGACCACACCAGCACGACGACGGTGTAGAAACCGATGAAAACGCGGCTGAACAGATAACCGTGCTCATAATTGAAAACATAGAGCGAGACGGCACCCAGCGACACGATGATGGCCGGCGCCAGGAAAATCAGGTAGTCCCGCAGCCGGATACCGCTGAGCGTCGTCAAATGCCGCACGGCCAGGTAATACAAAGGGATGACGACCATCATAATGACATAGAAAGAAATGTCATCCCAGTGTATGGACTCTGCCCCGGGACGGAACCCCAGTGAATACAAGACAATGGCAACGCCTGCCGCCAGAAAAGCACCGGCCAGCAGTTTCTGGGAAGCCTGGGCCTCTCCGGGCTTGAAGAGAATCATCAGTCCCCACCCGGCGGCAATGGCCGCCGGAATGAAAAACAGAAACCAAAAAGCAGACATTGCCATTTCTACTTACAGCAGGTGGAAAGCCGTCGTCAAGCCGGCCATCACGATGCTCACCATACTCATCAGTTTAATCAGAATGTTGAGCGAAGGACCGGATGTATCCTTGAACGGGTCGCCGACGGTATCGCCCACGACGGTCGCGTGGTGGCAATCGGAATTTTTCCCGCCGAAATGACCTTCTTCCACATATTTCTTGGCATTGTCCCAGGCACCGCCGGAGTTGGACATAAAGACCGCCAGCACGAAGCCCGCGCCCAGACCGCCGATCAGCAGTCCCAGCACACCGGCCACGCCCAACACGATACCGACCACGATGGGAACGATGATGGCGAGCAAAGCCGGACCCAACATTTCAACCTGGGCCGCCTTGGTCGAAATCTCCACGCAGCGTTTGTAGTCGGGGGTACCTTCTCCCGTGAGGATGCCTTTGATTTCCTTGAACTGACGACGCACCTCAATCACCATCTTGGCGGCGGCGCGGCCGACCGCGTTCATCGTCAAACCGCAGAAGAGGAAGGCCATCATCGAACCGATGAAGACGCCCGCCAGCACGGTGGGATTCATCAAAGACACATTGTAATTGTTCAGGATGTCGAGGATGGAGGCGTTTTCGGCGCTGATCAAATCACCGGCTGCCGTAGCCACCATTTCACCCGTGCGGTGAAGAGCGATTTTGATTTCCTCGATGTAGGAAGCCAGCAAAGCGAGCGCCGTCAACGCGGCGGAACCGATGGCAAATCCCTTGCCCGTAGCAGCCGTGGTGTTGCCCAGCGCATCCAGTACATCGGTACGCTCACGCACCTCGGGGGCGAGTTCACTCATCTGGGCATTGCCGCCCGCATTGTCCGCGATGGGACCGTATGCATCCGTCGCCAGGGTGATACCCAGGGTGGACAGCATACCCACCGCTGCAATGGCCACGCCGTACAGACCCAGGGAAAGGTTGCCGGCGGACAACATATCCTTCACATCAAAACCGATGGCGAAGAGATAGGAGAGCACGATGGCGCAGACAATGGCGATGACGGGGATGGCCGTCGAGACCATACCGAGACCGACGCCGTTGATAATGACGGTGGCGGAACCGGTCTGGGAAGCCTCCGCCAATTTCTGCGTGGGCTTATACGAGTGGGAAGTGTAATATTCGGTCGCCTTGCCGATGATGACGCCGGCCAGCAGGCCCGCGACCACGGAGCAGCCGAAATGCCACCAGAGACCGTCCGCCGTACCGAACACCAGGGCGAGGATGGCGAACGCGGCGACTCCGCTGAGGATGGCGGCCAGGTTGGTACCGAAACTCATACTTTTGAGCAACTGTCCCATACCGGCTCCCTCTTTGGTTCGCACCGTGAAGATGCTGATAACGGACAGCAACACGCCGACGGCGGCAATCAGCATCGGGGCCAGAATGGCTTTCACCTGCATAGCCGTACCGTCCTGGAAGAACGCGGAAGCACCGAGAGCCATCGTGGAAAGAATGGAACCGCAGTAGGACTCATACAGGTCGGCGCCCATACCGGCGACGTCACCCACATTGTCACCCACATTGTCGGCGATGGTGGCCGGGTTGCGGGGGTCGTCTTCGGGAAGGTCGCTCTCGACCTTGCCTACGATGTCGGCGCCCACGTCAGCGGCCTTGGTGTAGATACCGCCGCCCACACGGGCGAAGAGGGCCTGGGTGGAAGCACCCATTCCGAAGGTCAGCATCGTCGTGGTGATGACCACGAGGTTGTGCGCCTCGGTGGCAGGGTAGAACATCTGGAGCACCCAATACCACAAGGCGATATCCAGCAAGCCCAGACCGACGACGGTCAAGCCCATCACCGCGCCGCTGCGGAAAGCGACTTTCAAGCCGGCGTTGAGACTGCGGCGGGCGGCGTTGGCCGTACGCCCGGAAGCATAGGTCGCGGTCTTCATTCCCACGAATCCGGCCAGGCCGGAGAAGAAACCGCCGGTCAGAAACGCGAAGGGCACCCAAGGGTTCTGTACGCCGAAACCATAAGCCAAGACGGCGAAGACAACGGCGAGAACCACGAAGACAATGACCACCACTTTGTATTGTTGTTTGAGGTAGGCCATCGCGCCTTCGCGAACGTACTGGGCAATCTGCCGCATCGTAGGAGTACCTTCATCCTCTTTCCGCATCTGGCGGAAAAAGATGAACGCGAACAGCAACGCGAGCAGCGAAGCCGCCGGAACGCAGAAAAACAGCGTATTCATAAGTGATTGATTAGTCGTGACGGCCGATGCTGCGGAGATAATTCAGCAACAATTCGGGACGGTCGGTTTGAATCATAGAAGCACCCGTCTTCAGGATTTCGCCATAGACCGGAGCGGGAGAGCCCGTCTGCACATAAGCCTCCAAAGCGGCATCATCATCGTAACCCACACCGCTGAGGGAAGACCAAAGGGTGTTGATCCAGGCACGGGAACCGGCGGCACGCACCATATCCACCGCTTCCTGGTAGTCGGCGGGAGAGCACTCTTTTCCATAGCAGAGTTCGTAGGCGATGGGCTTGTCGGCAGGATTGGCCTTGCCCGCTTCGATGAAACTCTTGAGGGCTTTGCAGGAATCGACCTTGGGGCTGACGATGGGCATATACATCATCTTCTCGGGATATTCGTTCATCTTGGCGTTAACCACATCCACGGGTTTGCCGCCCTTGATGAGCAACTGCTTGGTAATCCCGACCTTCTCGGCGATGGGCATAATCAAGTCATAGTATTGGAATCCCTGGTCGATATTGATGACGATACGGTCCTTGCAGACGAGGAAAGCCTCTTCCAGCGTAGGCATACGCAACGAGTCGGTCGTCACGCCGTGGGCTCTTTTGAGTTTGAGGGCCTTGATTTCCGCCAGGGTCTGCTTGTCCACTCCGCTGCCGTGCTCGCCCCGCCAGTTGGTGCAACGGCGGACATTGGGGTCGTGGCTGAGCACCAGAACGCTGTCCTTCGTCATCTTGACATCCAGTTCCATAATGTCAGCGCCCATCCGGATGATGGACTCGATGGCCGGAATGGAATTCTCGGGATAGTTGCGCCAGTCACCGCGATGGCAGGCAACAATGACATAGTCGGACTCGGGATTATACATCTCCGCCATAATTTTCTCGGCGCGGGTGGCATAGCGGGGGCCACTGGCACAGGAGAGAACGGTCATCAAAAGGACCGCCCAGACACACAATTTACGCATAGTTTTCATAAATTTAATAAATAAATATGGGGGAACGAATCCCTCAAAGGACAAATTTACTATTTTTATTCCAAGAAACATAAAAAATCCTTATTTTTGCATTTACGAAAATTAAATATCATCTATATGGAGAACAAACATTTCACCCTTGAAGAAGATGGCGGCCTGATTCTGGACGGCGTATCTTCCGACATCCTGCACGCTTACGAGCACATTCCCGCCGAGATTTTCGCGGAATCCGATGACGCCTGCCGCGCCGTCGCAGCAGAAATTATCCAAGCCGTCAAGGCCAAGAAAGACGGACTCTTCCGTCTGGGACTCTCCACCGGCAAGACCCCCCTCGCCCTCTATCGCGAATTGGTGGCCCAATACAAAGCGGGCGCCTTCTCCTTTGCGAACGTGGTGGTCTATTCCATTGACGAGTACTACCCCATCGACCCGCAGGCGGCCCAGAGCCGCAACCGCCGGATCAACGAGGAACTCCTCAACCAGGTGGACATCAAGAAAGAAAACATCCGTCTCCCCCAGGGAAACATCTCCAAAGCGGAACTGGCGGCCTGGTGCGCAGCCTATGACAAGGAAGCCCGCAACCTCGACCTGCTGGTCATCGGCGTGGGCGAAAAAGGACAAATCGGCTTCAACGAGGCAGGTACCTCCGCCGGCAGCCGCACCCGCAATGTCCTGCTGTCTTACGCTTCCCGCAAGCGTCAGGCCAAGAATTTCAACAACGATGTGAAAGCCACGCCTTCATCGGCCATCACCATCGGCATCGCCACAATGCGCTCCGCCAAAAGAATCATCCTGATGGCCTGGGGCGAAGACAAGGCGCAGGCCGTTTACGACTTGGTGGAAGCGGAAGCCAATCCCGCCTGCCCGGCCTCCCTGCTGCAAGGACACGAGAACATCTGCGTCTATACCGACAACAACTCCGCCTCCCTGCTGACCCGCTTTGTGGCGCCTTGGCGCATCGGTTCCTGCAAATGGAGCCCCAAATACCTGCGCAAGGCCGTCATCTGGCTCTGCCAGACCGTTCACAAGCCCATTCTCAAACTCACGCTCAAGGACTATCTGGAGAATTCCCTCGAAGAAGTGCTGGACATTTTCGGCCCTTACGACAAAATCAATATCGATGTCTTCAACGACCTCCAGCATACGATTTCCGGATGGCCGGGCGGCAAGCCCAATGCAGACGACAGCACGCGTCCCGTTCCGTCCAACCCTTTCCCCAAGCGTGTGATTATCTTCTCGCCCCACCCCGATGACGATGTGATTTCGATGGGCGGTACCTTCATCCGCCTGGTCCAGCAAGGACACGACGTCCATGTGGCGTATGAGACCTCCGGCAATGTGGCCGTGCACGACGATGTCGTCTATCAGCACATCGACGCCGCCCGTGAACTGGGCTACGGCGACCGCCGCGAAGAGGTACGCAAAATCATCGAGAGCAAACGCCCGGGCGAGCCCGAGCCCCGCGCCCTGCTGGAACTCAAAGGCGCCATCCGCCGCAGCGAAGCCCGCGGAGCCGTCCGTTCCTTCGGCCTCAACGAAGACACCAACGCCCACTTCCTCAACCTGCCTTTCTATGAAACAGGCGGCATCAAGAAGGGCGAGCGCACTCAAAAAGACATCGACATCATCATTGACCTGCTGCAGAAGGTGAAACCCCAGCAAATCTACCTCGCCGGCGACCTGGCCGACCCGCACGGGACCCACCGCGTCTGCACGGAAGCCGTTCTGGAAGCCCTCCGTCAGTTGGAGAATGAGGCTTGGCTGAAAGAGTGCCACTGCTGGCTCTACCGGGGCGCCTGGATGGAATGGGAACTCGGACGCGTCGATATGGCCGTCCCCTTGAGCCCGGACGAACTGATTAAAAAGCGTCACGCCATCTACCGCCACCTTTCCCAGAAGGACATTATGCCCTTCCCCGGCGACGACCCGCGCGAATTCTGGCAGCGCGCCGAAGAGCGCACCCAGAACACCGCCCGCCTCTACAACGAACTGGGTATGGCGGAATACCAGGCCATTGAAGTATTTGTCAAATTATTCTAATTAAATAGTATGAGACTCATTATTGAAAATTCCTACGATGCCGGCTCCGTATGGGCCGCCAAGTACATCGCCGACGCCATCAAAGCCAAGGCTGCCAAGACAGACAAACCTTTCGTCCTCGGCCTTCCGACCGGCTCCACCCCCATCGGCACCTATAAAGAACTGATTCGGCTCTACAAAGAAGGTTATGTTTCTTTCAAGAACGTCATCACCTTCAATATGGATGAATATGTCGGCCTGCCCGAATCCCATCCCGAGAGTTACCACTCCTTTATGAAGAAAAATTTCTTCGATTTTGTGGATGTGCCCAAGGAAAACATCAACATCCTCAACGGCAACGCGCCCGACCTGGCGGCCGAATGTGCTTCCTATGAAGAGCGCATCGTCAAGGCCGGCGGCATCGACCTCTTTATGGGCGGCGTCGGCGAAGACGGTCACCTGGCCTTCAACGAGCCCTTCTCCTCTCTGGTCTCCCGCACCCGCGTCAAAACCCTGACCTACGACACCATCCTGGTCAACTCCCGTTTCTTTGACGGCGACCTCAACCAGGTGCCCAAGTTGGCGATGACCGTGGGCGTGGCCACCGTGCTCAGCGCGAAAGAAGTGCTGGTGCTCGCTTTCGGACACAAGAAAGCCCGTGCCCTGCAGGCCGCCGTCGAAGGCCCCTACACCCACACCTGCACCTTGTCCGCCCTCCAGGCCCACCAGCACGGCATCATCGTGTGCGACGAACTGGCCGCCGGTGAACTCAAGGTCAACACCTACCGCTACTTCAAAGACATCGAAAAAGACAATTTATAAACCTGTTCCTTTATGAAACGATTTATCCTGCTCTTCACGGCGGCCCTGTTCTTGTTCCCTGTGGCAAGCCAGTCCGCCCCCAAGAACAAAAAGAAAGACAGCCACGTCGTTGTCGCCGTTCCCGAAGTCGAGGCCAAGGTCATCGCCATCGAGACCGAAGGCGTGCAATGGCTGCTCAATGTGGACAAATTCGGCGTCCTGCGCTGCTACCACTTCGGCAAGAAGATTTCCGACCCCGCCCAGTTCCGGGATTTCACCTGCTACCGGACCCGTCACGGCATAGAGAAATATGGCGATGCAGCGATGGCCTATCCGACGGTGGGCGGACGTTACAACAACGAGCCCGCCCTCCACGTGAAATACGCCAACGGAGACCACAACACCGAACTCTATTACACGGGGCACACCGTCTCCGAGAAAGACGGTGTCGTGACGACAGAGATTTCGCTCAAAGATTATGTCAGCCTTTTGGAAGTCTCCCTTGTCTTCGAGGCCTGGCAGAAAGAGAATGTCATCATCAGCCACAGCGAAATCAAGAACGCCGGCAAAAAGAGTGTCGAACTGCTGGAATATGCTTCCTCGTTTATGCCTGTGCGGGCGGAAAAATACCTGCTCACCCATTTCTGGGGACATTGGGGCTATGAAATGAATGTGGAGCACGAACTGCTCGGCCACGACCGGAAGGTCATCGAGACGCGCATCGGCGTTTCCGCCACCAAACTCAACAACCCCTCCTTTATGCTCAGCCTCGACACCGAAGAGTTCAGCGAGCGCAACGGAGAAGTGATTGCCGGCGCCCTGGCCTGGTCCGGAAACTTCAAACTTTGTTTTGACCGCAACATCAACTGCCTCAACATCAGCGCGGGCATCAACCCCTTCGCTTCCGCCTACAAACTCGCAGCCGGCGAAACCTTCGTCACGCCGGATATGATTTGGACCTGGTCCGGAAACGGCGCGGGGCAAGCCTCCCGCAACCTTCACGCCTGGGCCCGCAAAGACGGCGTCTATGGCGGCGGCTCCGTCAACCCCACCTTGCTCAACAGTTGGGAAGGCGCCTACTTCAATTTCAACGCCGCCACGCTCATCGGTATGATTGACGACGCCGCGGATATGGGCTTGGAGATGTTCGTGCTGGACGACGGCTGGTTCGGCAACGGCGAATACGCCCGCAACGACGACAAGGCCGGCCTGGGCGACTGGGAACTCAACACGGCCAAGTTGCCCGAGGGCATCGACTACATCGCCTCCCACGCCCACGACAAGGGGCTGAAGTTCGGTATCTGGATCGAGCCCGAAATGGTCAACCCCAAGAGCAACCTGGCGAACAACCATCCCGACTGGGTGGTGCGCAGCGCCGGACGAGAAATCTATACGGGCCGCAATCAGTGGCTGCTCGATTTGAGCAATCCCGCCGTGCAGGACTTCGTCTATGGCGTGTTCGACCGCACGATGCAACTCAGCGACAAGATTGACTATATCAAATGGGACTGCAACCGCGTGGTCAATTCCTTCGGCAGCGACTGGCAGGCCGACCAGGACCGTTTCTTCGTGGAATATGTGCAAGGCTACTACAAGGTGCTGCGCCGCATCCGCGAGAAATATCCCAAGACCATCATCCAGTGCTGCTCTTCCGGCGGCTCCCGCGTGGATTACGGGCAACTGGCCTTCCACAATGAAGTCTGGGCAAGCGACAATACGGATGCCGTTTCCCGCTCCAACATCCAGTACGGCACCAGCCTGATTTATCCCGCGAGCATTATGGGTTCGCACGTCTCCATTGTCCCCAACCACCAGACCAAGAGCACTACGCCGCTCAAGTTCCGCTTTGATATGGCCTGCACCGGCCGTCTGGGAATGGAACTTCAGCCCAAGGACTTGAATGCGGAAGAACGGGCGTTCGCCGACCAATGCATCAAGGCCTACAAGCAATACCGCGACCTGGTGTTCAATGGCGACCTCTATCGGCTCGTCGCTCCTGAAGAAGGACGCTATTCCTTGATGTATGTTTCACCGGACAAGCGCCGCGCCGTGGTGTTCATCTTCAAGTTGGACTATGAGAGCCGCGAGATTCACCGCACCCTCAAACTCGACGGCCTCGCCCCCGGCCTGCGCTACAAGGTCAACGAACTCAACGCGAAGAAATCCAGTTGGTGGGGCAATGACGACAGTTGGACCGGAGATTTCCTGATGAACGGCGGCTTCAACCCCCACTTCTACCACAGATACGACAGTTCCGTATTCTACCTCGAAGCGGAGTAATCAGCGCACTTCGCCGGGGGCTCGTCCGAAGAGTTCCTTAAAGCATTTGGAGAAATAAGACGGGGTTCCGAAACCCACCTTATAGGCAATCTCCGCAACACCTAAGTCGGTCGTTTTGAGCAGTCGCTCGGCCGCCTTGAGGCGGGTGATGCGGATAAGTTCCACCGGCGAATAGCCCGTCAGCGCCTTGGTCTTGCGATAAAGTTGCACGCGGCCCAGGCACAACTCGGAGCCAATCTGTTCCACACTCAAGTTCTCATCGCCCAGATGAGCCTGTACTTTTGTACGGAAACGGGCCAGAAAATCGTTCTCCTGGGGTCTGGCGGCGCTTTCACCCGTCTCCAGATAATGTTCCTTCAGGAGAATGCGGCTCTTGAGCAGATTGCCGATACGGGAAAGAAGGACCTTCTCGCTGAATGGTTTGGAGATGTAGGCGTCCGCGCCGGAGTCATAGCCTTCGGCACGCTGGTCATCCAGCGACTTGGCCGTCAGCAGGACGACCGGAATATGGCTGGTAGCCAATTGCCCCTTGAGTGCCTTGCAGAAAGAAAGTCCATCCATAACGGGCATCATCACATCGCTGATAACCAGATCCGGAAGTTCCCGGGTAGCCTTTTCCAGCGCCATTTGGCCATTGCCGGCCGAAAGGACGCGATAATCGCCCTCCAACAGCGTGACGATAAAACTGCGCAAATCATCGTTGTCATCCACGACCAGGATGGTGGGACGGTCGTTGCTGTCGGTCACGCCGTCTGCCGCCTCCGCCTTTGCGGTATCACAGACCTGATAGACATCTTGATACTGCTCGGTATAAGCCGAAGCGTCCCGCCCTTCGGCAACCTCGGCTCCTGATTGCCGCAACGGAAGCCGGATGGTAAAGGCCGTTCCAACGCCGGGCTCGCTTTCTACGGAGACGCCGCCTGCGTGCAACGCGCAGATGCGCTTGACCAGTGCCAGTCCGATTCCCGTTCCCGAAATGGAGGTGCTCGTCTGGTAAAACCGATCGAAGATGAAAGGCAATTTGTCCGCAGGAATCCCCTCTCCGTCATCGGCAATGCGAAGCAGCGCGTCTGTCTCTTCGTGCCGCACAGACACGGTAATCGTCCCGCCGGGACGGGTGTGCTTGACGGAGTTGCCCAGCAGATTGAAAAGCAAGCGCTCCAAAAGTCGCATATCAGCCTCGATTTCGAGGGACTGCTCTCCTTCATAGACAAAGGTACGCAAAGTCCCGTCAAATCCGGTCATCCATTCGCGGATGGCTACCGGAAAATCAAAACGGGAAACGGTCAAGGGCATACTGCCGCTTTCGATTTTTCGGAAATCCAGGATATTGTTGACCAACTGGCGCAGAATATCCACATTGCGGCGGGCCAGCAGCAAGGTCTGTCGCTGCCCCTCTTCCAGCGGACCGGACAGCACGTGTTCCAACGGACCGGCCACCAGGGTCAGCGGGGTCCGGAGATCGTGGCTGACATTGGTAAAAAAATCCAGTTTGGCTCGGGTGGTCTCTTCCAACTGACTGGACAGACGGGCCAGCGTTTCGTTACGCCGGGCCAATTCCTGATTGAGCCGGCGGGTATAGGCATAGTTCCAATAAGCCAACCCCGTCAGTAAAATGAAAAGCACGGCCAGGGCAATCATCATCCACATAATCAGCCGCTGGTTGTTGTATTGCAGGAGAAAGTCGTCCAGCCGGCCGTTGACATTCTCCATCACTGTACGCTGGGTGGCAATCTCTTCTTCCTGCATCTTGAGCATCGGCGCATTGTGAACATCCACCAAAGCGCTTTCCAGCAGATTGTCGCGCTCATACGGCTTGCCGGTGAGGATGTTCAACGCCAGTTCCATCACCAAATCACCCCGGGTAGGGTAGAGATAGGATGCCGCCAGCCTGCCGGCCATCACATCCTCAAGACCGGCGTTCGGCAGCGCGTCCACCCCGAAAAACGGAATGTCAACGGGCTCGCCCATCGCCTTGCGGGCTCCGATGGCCATCCGATCGTTCTGGCCGAAAACGGCATCCGGACGGACTCCTTCCGCCAACAGGGAGGACATCGCGCGGAATCCCCCTTCTTCCAGCCAGCCTCCGTAGGGTGCGGTAAGCAGTTTGATGTGCGGGAACCCCGCCATCGCCCGGGCAAAACCTTTGTGCCGATCATCCGCCGGGGAAGAGCCCTCAAGCCCCGGAATTTCCACAACGCAACCTTTTCCACCCAGCATTTCCGCCACCTGGAGCCCCATAATATGGCCGATTTCCACATTGTCCGCTCCGATGAAAGCCGTGTACTTGTCCGAGTCTATCTTACGGTCGAACAGGATGACCGGAACCCCGGCATCGAACGCTGCTTCCACGGCTGGCGTAATCGTATGCGTCTGATTGGGCGAAACCACCAGCAAATCGACGCCGTCAGCCATAAATTGACGGATTTGCTGCATCTGGCGCCGGCTGTCATCGTCGGCCGAAGAAAATCGGATATCCACTCCGCCAATGCGGGCGGCGAGCGCCAGTTCTTCATTCAGTTTGGTGCGCCAGATATCGTCGCTGCACTGCGAAACTCCAATAACCAAACGCTTCTTCCCCCCGGCGCAAGCGGTGAGAAGAAGCAGGATGGATATGATGAGAAGAGCGGTTCTTTTCATTTCAAGGAATCAGGAACAACCGGCATAGCGCCGCTTTGCGTACAAACAAAGGCCGACACCTTGACCGCGGTTTCGTGCGCCTCGGGAACACTTTTCCCTTTGAGAAGAGAGCCCACGAAAGCACCGGTGAAGGAATCGCCCGCCCCCACCGTATCGGCCACGCTGACCTTGGGTGTCTCCAGGAAAGACATACCACCCTGATAGAAAACATAACTTCCGTTCTCACCGCAAGTGAGGATGAGCATCCGCAAATCATACTCCTTCATCAAGAGGCGGCACTTTTCTTCTAGGGCCAGACCGGGCAGTTCCAGCATCCGGGCGATGGTGACCAATTCTTCATCGTTGATTTTAAGAATATTGCAACGACGGAAAGAATCTTCCACAATCTCCTTGCCATAGAAGCGCTGACGCAGGTTGATATCAAAGACTTTGAGGCAGTCCCCCGGTACCGAATCGAGGAAGCGTCCGATGGTCGCCCGCGAGACATCGTTGCGCTGGGCCAGCGAACCGAAACAGACAGCCTTGCAGCCCGCAGCCAAATGGGCGAGTTCCTGCGTATAAGGAATGTTGTCCCAGGCGACGCCGGTTTTGATTTCATACTGCGGAACCCCCTTATCGTCCAGCGTGACCTGCACGGTGCCGGTAGGATAATCTACGCGGTCCATACAGAAAGGCAGGCGGCGCTTTTCAAGGGCCTCGATGATTTCATCCCCCAGCGCATCCCGGCCGATGGCGCTCACCGCGACGGCTTCGTGCCCGAACTGGGAGGCGTGATAAGCAAAATTGGCTGGCGCTCCGCCCAATTGTTTTCCTTCGGGAAGCATATCCCACAGGGCTTCCCCGATACCAATGACAAAACGGCTCATATTATTCACGGACTTTGGTATAATAATAAAACAAATACAATACGCCGATACCCATCACGGCGATGGCTCCTCCCTGACCGATGGCATCGGACGCGAAGCCCATCAGCAGCGGGAAAATCGTGCCGCCGAACAGCCCCATAATCATCAGCCCGGACACTTCGTTCTGCTGCTCGGGAACGGCCAGCAACGCCTGGGAGAAAACGATAGAGAAAATGTTGGAGTTGCCGAAGCCTACCAACGCGATGGAAACATACAGAATCGCCTTGGACGTCCCCAGGAACATACCGCAGATGGCAAGAGCCAACATCACGATACTGATAAGCAGAAACTTCTTGTGGCTGAAGCGGGAGAGGATGAAAGACCCGGACAGGCAGCCTACCGTTCGGAAAATAAAGTACAGGCTGGTGGCAAATCCGGCCTCGGTCAGGCTCATACCGACACGCTCCATCAGAAGTTTCGGGGCCGTGGTGTTGGTACCCACATCAATGCCCACGTGGCACATAATGCTCAGGAAGCACAGCAGCACGACGGATTTGCCCAGAAGGCGGAAACTCGCCGCAAAGCCGGAGGCCTTGCCGCTCACCTGCTCCCTCCGTATCGGCGAGACGGCCAGCAGCAACGCGGCCAGAATCCCGATGGCGCCGTAGATGGGGAAAAGCACCTTCCAGCCCAGGCCGAAGGTGGGGAGGGCCGCCGTGGCACCCCACATCGCGATATAGGGAGCCATAAAGGAGGCGATGGCCTTCACAAACTGGCCGAAAGTCATCATACTGGCCAGTTGATCTCCCTGAATGACATTGGTGATGAGCGGGTTCAGAGAGGTCTGCATCAAGGCGTTGCCGATACCCAGCAGCGAAAAGGCGGCCAACATATAGCCATAACTTTCTCCGAAGATGGGCATAACAAGGGAAACCACCGTGACAACCAGCGAGAGCAGCACGGTGTTTTTCCTTCCGATCCGGTTCATCAGGATTCCCGTAGGGACGGAAAAGATGAGGAACCAGAAAAAGACCAGCGAAGGGAAAATATTGGCAGCCGCATCCGTCAACTGAAGATCGGCTTTCACATAATTGGAGGCGATGCCCACGAGGTCCACAAAGCCCATCGCAAAAAAGCAGAGCATCACCGGAATGAGTTGAATCTTTTTGTTCATTTTTTCAGAAATTTTCACTTGGCAAGAGGATAAAGCGTCACGTCGGCCTTCACGCTGCCGTAGAGTTTGAGTTGGTTGTAAGGGGCGGACGGGAACACCAGGTTCGTCATCGAGAAATCTTCTCCGAAGGCCTCGATGCTCGCGCTGTCCACCAGCAGGCGCAACTCCATTTTGCCGCCGACGCGGGTGGGTGCGGAGGTGACGGCCGCGAAGGATTTGCTGAATTTCACATTCCCGGAACCGCGGCGATCCATCGAGAAAGTCCCCTCTTCGGCGCTGTAAGTGAAGACCACCTGCTCGCCGGACTCATTGGAAAGGATGAAAGTCAAGTCTTCTTTTTTGGGAAGTTGGAAGCGGATGAGCAGTTCAAACGCTTTCATCGGCTTGTCGGACAACTCCGCAGGGGCGGAGGAAAGCGTAAACCGGAGCGGTGTGCCGCGCAGCGTTTCGAGTTCCCGGGAAGGCGTACTCTTGAGAATCACTTCCTTCCCCTTGCGGACCAGGGAGAGGTCGCGGGGAACGGAGTTGGCACTGCGGAACTGCCGGGTCGGGACGGAGTTGGCATACTGCCAGTTGCTCATCCAGGCAAGGGCTACGGTGCGGCCTTCCGGGGCGTTGCTCCAGGTGACGGCAGCATAGTGATCCTTGCCGTAATCCATCCAGCGGGTGACGGTGGCCGGGTCGTCGCACTTGAAAGTCTTGCCATCGTAGTTGCCCACGAAGTATTGCGTGGCACTGCCGCCGAAGGGACCGCCGGGATTGATATTGAGCAGAAGCACCCATTTATCTTTGCCCTCGAAAGGCAGTTGGATCAGGTCGGGACACTCCCAGACGCCGTTGTGATTGCCGTAAGAGAGACCGAAACTGCTGTCGTATGTCCAGTCTTTCAAATTGTCGGAACTGTAGAACTGCACCTCCTGGCCGGCGGCCAGCACGACTTTCCACTGGCGGCTCTGCGCATCCCAGAAGAGTTTGGGGTCGCGGAAGTCGGGCGTATTTTCCGGCACGATGACCGGATTGCCGGCATACTTGTGAAAAGTACGCCCGCCGTCATTGCTCCAGGCGATGCTTTGCGTCTGGTTGATACCGTCCGAGGTGTACATCGCGATGATGGCGTCCCGGCCGAAACCGGCGACGTTTTCCTTATCCACGATGGCACTTCCGCTGAAGATGTCACCCAAGGCATCCGGAACGATGGCGTTGTCCCACTGCTCCCAGCGGACCAGATCTTTCGAGACCGCGTGCCCCCAGGTCATATTCCCCCAGAAACTGCCGTAAGGATTGTACTGGAAAAACAGATGCCAAAGCCCGTCGTGCCAGACCATCCCGTTGGGGTCGTTCATCCAGCCCCAGTCCGGCGAGAAATGATAAACGGGACGGTAGTCATATTCCTTGTTGCTGCGGTCAAAGACAGGAGACGTATTCATTTCCGTCCAGCAGACATCATCCGCCGGATCGCGGCGGACACTCCGTCCCTGAGACATCTTCACGTCCAGCAGGATGGTTTCGCCCGCCCAGGGAGCCAGGTCCAGGGGAACGAAATAATCGACTTTGTCAATGGCCAGGCAGATGTTGGCGCCCAGGCGTTCCTGCCCGTTGGACAACACCCTCACGCGGGCCTCCGGGGCCGACTCCTGTACGGGAAGCAGGACGTAACGGTCTTTGCTTTCCACCCTGACCATAGAATGGGTGTCCGACAAGTGCTCGATTCTGAGCTCCTGCGCGCCCGCAGCAAGGGTGAAAGTCAAAGCGAAAAAGGTCAAAATGCGTTTCATCTCTCAAAGATAAGGGATTTTTTTCAATATTCACTGACGCGCAGGTCGGAAATCGTGATGCTGCCGCCGTAATTGTTGATACTCCAGCAATTCTTGCGGATACCGTAGATACGGTTGGTGTAGGCGCAGACATCATTGATATACAGGACCACCACGGAGTTGTCGGTATAGATGTCAATATGGTAGGTGTTGTCGGAGGGACGGGCGAAAATATAGCCGTCGATAGCCTCGATAAAACCTTTCCCTTCGCTGCCTTCCTGCACGAAATTAATCTTGCGTTTCGCTCCGCCTTCCTCCGGATTGACCACCATCGTATAGTACTTTGTGGAATTGGAGCCGCGCACCAGCGAGATGCCGAATTTATCCGTATTGCCGGCCGTCTTGACGGTCATACTGATGTGGTTGCAGTTGCCCAGGCGGTTGTAGAGGATATAGGCTCCATCGCCGCTGAGCGTGCCTCCCGTTCCGTCCGGGGTGGCTCCTTCGGAGGCCATTATCCGCACCGTCTTGGCCACATTATACTTGGAAGCCATCGCGGGTACCTTGCCGAGGGTCAGCGTACCGTTCTCGTGCTGGATGATTTTATGGCAGACCAGCGCACCGGACCAGTTGGGCTCGTTGCCGTCGCCGGCACCCACATTGATGTTCCGGTCGTGAATGGTCGCACCGGTACGGAAGGGACACCAGCCCCAGATATAGCGGTCGGTCCCGTTGGAAGCCGTCTTGCCGGCATAGAAGCCGCGGCTGTCCAGCACGCCTTCGTGACCGTCGGCAGGCCAGTGGGAACCGGGGTCGGCGAAGCAGGCCTTGAGGCCGTCGAAACTGTCAGCCATCATATACTTGACCTTGCGGCTCCAGCTAACCTTGTACGCCTCGCTGTACACGCAGTACCACCAGTCGCCCATCTTGAAGATGTCCGGGCACTCGCACATCCGGTCCCAAATCATATTGAAGGAACCGACGTGTTCCCAGTTCTTCAGGTCGGAGGACTTGAAGTCGGCGAATTTGAGGTTGCTGGCAATCACCATATGCCACAGACCGTCGTCCGCCTTGAAGACCTGCGGGTCACGGAAGTCGTTGGTGGAATAGCCGAAGTCGTCACCCTTGATGGCCCAGAGGACATCCTTGGTCCAGGTCTTGAAATCGGGCGAAGTGGCGCGGAGGATGACCTCGCGGTTGGTGCATCTGCCATTGTGTCCGGTATAATAAATATAGTACAGGCTTTCCGCCTCGTTATAGACGCAGCAACCGGTACCGAGGGCGGCATCCTGCACATCGATGGAAGCGCCGTAGGGAAGAACTTCTCCCAGGGAGGTATAGCGGGCGCCGTCGGTGGTCGCTACCCCCCAAAAGGGATGGAAGTTGTAGGTGGCGTTATTCTCGAACTCCTGAAGATACAGGACTTTGAATTCGCCCGCCTTGGTATCGTAGAAAGGCATCGGGTCACCCACACGGCCGATGGCCGGCGTATAGTAGGTGCTGAACCCGTTGTCGTCCGCCGAAGCGAAATATTCGGTCGTTCCGTCCCAGTCACGGGGCGCATCGCCATAGTTTTCCTTGTTGCAGGAAAGGATGGCCAGCCCGGCCAGGCCGGCGCATCCCAGATATTGCAAGAACTTTTTCATAATCCTAATTCATCAGATGGTTAAACGCGTTCCGGGTCATAATGGAGATGTTGGCGTGGTATTTTTCTTCATACCCCTCCTCGTATTTGTAGGAATACCAGTCATAGCAGCCGGAACCGATACAGATGATACCGCCCTTTCCACCGGCAGCCGGATACTCCCAGACCACGACGGCGCCGTCACCGCCCACACCGAGGATGCTTCCGCCGGTACGGGACTCCCAGGCGGCGTGGTCATTGTAACCACCCCAATCGATACCGATATGGTACTGGGCCGTGGAGTTGGTGATGTAGTAGCCCTTGTCGGTGCAATAGACCTCGGAGGGATTGTCGCCGGCGACCAGGCCCTGATACAGGGCGTGACCGGCTTTTCCGTCATAGATGCGGAAGGTCCAGGGACCGCCGCAGAGTTCGGCCGAGTCTTCGTTCTTACCCCAGCAGTTGTTGGGTGTCGTCCACTCGTCGTCACCGGTCACACCGATGAAGGACGGCAGGTTGGTCGCATAACGGGTCAACAGGAAAGCACCGCCGTTCTCCCGGAAGGTACGAAGTTGGTTCTTGGCCGCCAGCGCCTCGGGGGCATTGGCTATAAAGGCGTCGTGTCCGTCGACACCGCCGTCCATATGGAAATGCCACCACATCGCCTTGCACTCGCTCAGGTCGATGTTCTCTGCCTGGATGTCGGCAAATGAGGCATACAGGGACTTGGGCACGTTGGCCAGCATCCACATACAGGCTTCCTTCGCTTCCGGATCGAGATCGGTCATCTTGGCCGGAATACCAAGGAAGAGAGCCGCCGGTTTGTCAATCGCCGTGACCGTAACGGTATAGACCGAATGGGCGGAATTGTTGTCCACGGTATATTGGACAGGATGGGTAAAGTCCACCGAACTGCCCGAGGAGGGCGTGACGGTCGCATTCGGACTGACGACAATGTCGGGAGCGATGGACTTGATGTCCACCGAAGCGGGGACATAGACGGAGATGGTCTTCGTCGCCTCATCAATGACGCCGGTATAGAGACCGCCTATCATAAAGTGCAGGATTTTTGCCTGATCATGCAGCACGGACAGGGTCCAGTCAATCAGGATGTCACCGTTGATGACGCGCAGTTGCTTGGCGGCAGTCATATTGAGTTGGTCGCCGGCCTTGACATTGCAGGAAGCACCTTCAGAAAGCGTGAGTTTCGTCAGTGTCATTGCCGAGGTGGGATAGTTTTCCGGGAGCCGGACGACAATACTGCGGGAGACAAGATCAATCTTGCCCGCATATTCATCCAGGGCGAGTTCCTGCACGAGGCAGTCACCGTCCAACCGGAGGGGCTCCGTATCGCGCTTGTTACAGGCGCTGAAAGCCAGAAGCAGGCCCAGGGAGCAAAGTATTATAGAGAGTATGTTCGTTTTCATATTGATTTTCAAAATTTATCACCAGTTACCGATGTTCTGCGTGTAATGCCCGTTGGAAGCAGCCACTTGCGAAGCCGGAATGGGCAGATACTCATCCTTGTCGGCGGTGAAGTGAGCCGAAGTATAGATGGCGCAGTGGGGAATCTCTTCCGCATAGTATTTGTTGAGCACCGCAGCGGCCTCGCCCCAGCGCACCAGGTCGAAGAAACGCTCGCTCTCCATACCCAGTTCCAGACGGCGCTCCATTTTGACGAGTTTGACCGCTTCGTCCTTGCCGTAGGTGCCGCTGTAGGGCTTGGCATAGAACTTCACGCCGTAGAGGGTGGGATAGTCGGAAATCATCTGCGTAGAGGAAGCCGCACGGTTGCGAATCTGGTTGATCTGTTCGATGGCAAGATCCGTCTCGCCGAGTTGGGCATAAGCCTCCGCCCTTTCCAGAATGACGTCTGCATAGCGGAAGGCGATGCGGTTCATCGAAGAAGCCCAGTAGGAGCCTTTGATGAGATAATCGCCGACGAGGGCGGGATCCACATTCTGTTTGAGGCTGATGTAATAGCCATAGAGACCGTTGCTGCGGCTGTACTGCTTGCTTTCGTTCTGCATAAAATTCTTGTTGAACAGATAAGGATAACCGGGCATACCGACCGTCAGGAACAGGCGGGGATCCACATTGTCAACGGCTGCGTCGTATTTCCGGCTGTTGAAACTGTCCGGCATCGGATGGCCTTCCGCATCAGTACGGAAAGCATTCACCAGATTCTGGCTGGGCTTGTAAAAATCGCAGGCGCCGTCCGTTACTTTGTCGATGCTGGGGCCGATCAGGCCGTAACTCCAGTTGAGGTTGCCGTAGGTGGAACCGTCATTGCGGGAATACTGGATGGCCCAGAGGCTTTCCTTGCCGTTCTCGAATTGCTCTTCGGGACGGAAATTGTTGTGGATGTCCGCTTCGAGTCCGTAACCGGCATAGAGGGCGGGATCCGTGTAGGTGATGACCTTTCTCAAATCCTCCTCGTTGATGGATGTCACCTGATGGCTGGCCGGATTGTCCTGGCGATAAGCCTTGTAGAGATACACCTTGGCGAGGAAGGCGGCTGCCGAGGCTTTGGTCGGGCGCCCTTTCTCGACCTGGGCGACCGGGAGCGTGTTGAATGCTTCCGTCAAATCGTCGATGATGAGTTGCCAACCCTGATCGTTGGTATAAGCCGTATTGGACAAAGCGTTGTAATCCGCATAACTCAAGTCGTGGCGGTTGACGAAAGGAATGTTCTTGAAGAGCCGTTTGAGCAGGAAATGCCCATAAGCACGCAGGAACTTCATCTCGGCCAGCCGCTGCTGTTTCATCGCGAAAGAATCGTCACAGACGTTCAGCAGGGCGATGGCGGAATTGACGCGGGACAGGCAGTTGTACAGGCGCACCCAAATGTCGTTGATGTTCCAGTTGGTCGTCAGGACGCCCTGCTGGATTTCGAGTTGATGGAACACGTCGCCGTCACTCGTACCGTTGCCGCCCTTGTAGGCGTCGTCGCTGCGAACGTCGAAATTCCACATAGAGAAAGAGGAGTTGATGTCTTCGGCCGTCGTAAAGATGGCATAGGCGGAAACCACCATCGCTTCAGCGTTGGCCGGGTCTTTGACCTGTTCGTCGCTGAGCCTTCCCTGGGGAACCTGTTCGTCAAGGATTTTATTGCAGGAAGCAAGGCTGAGCACCGACATTGCGAGACAGAAAAGAGGAATGTACTTTTTCATATTTTCGCTTGCTTTAGAATGAAACGTTGATGCCCAGGGTGACATTGACCGGAATCGGGTAGCCGAAGTTGGCATTCTCCGGATCAACGCCCGTAAACTTGCTGCTCTTGATGGTCAAGAGGTTCTGGGCGGAAATGAATGCCCGCAGGCGGGCCATATGGATGCTCTCGCAAATGTGCTTGGGCACATTGTAACCAATCTGGATGGTACGGAGTTTGGCAAAGGAGCCGTCCTCGACGAAATAGCTGCTCACGCGCTTTTCGTTGTTGTTGTCCATCGTGCTGACCGCAGGGATGTTGGAGGACGGGTTGGCGGGGCTCCAGGCATCCAGCATACGACGGCCCTTGTTCAGGTTGGAGATGTTGAGTCCGCTCCACAGGTCGGTTTCCTTCTTGAGGTCGCTGATGACATCCACGCCCTGGACACCCTGCCAGAACATCGTCAAGTCGAAGTTTTTGTACTGGAGATAGATGTTGATGCCCCAGGTGAAGTCGGGAACGGGAGAATAAATCCAGGTTTGGTCGGCCTCGCTGATGACACCGTCGCCATTGAGGTCTTTCCAGCGGATGCGGCCCAGGCCGGCGCCGTTCTGTGCGGCGTGGTTGTCAATCTCGTCCTGGCTCTTGAAAATGCCGTCATACACATAACCCACCTGGGCGCCCATCGGATGGCCGACAACGCTCTTGACACCGTTGCCGCCGAAGGTTCCGTTGGCGGCGATGGTATCGGGCAGTTTGGTGATGCGGTTGTCGTAGGTGCTGATGTTGCCGGCGAGGTCATACTGGAAATCACCGATTTCTCCGCGATAGCCTATGTTGAATTCGATACCTTTGTTGAGCATTTCACCGGCGTTGATCCACTGGCTGGAACCTTCGCCCATTACCGCAATACCCGGCATATTGACGAGGATGTCCGTGGTCTTCTTGTAATATAGTTCGAAGGAACCGTAGAGCGCGCTTTTGAAGAAAGCGAAATCCAGACCGACGTTGGTCTGCGTGGTGGTCTCCCACTTGAGATTGTCGTTGCCGAGTTGATCGCGCTTGAAACCGCTGGGCAGCGTGGTGCCGCCGTTGGTACCGGCGATGTCATAACTCGTACCATAACTCTGGCCGCCGAAACCGGCCTCGCCGTAGTTGCTGGCGAAGAGGGTGTAACGGGCCACATTGTCGATTTCCTGGTTACCGGTCTGGCCCCAGCTGGCACGCAACTTGAGGTTGTCCATCCACTTGGCTTCTTCCATAAAGTGTTCCTTGTCGATACGCCAGCCCAGACTCACGGAAGGGAAGAGACCGAAACGGTTGTTGCGGCCGAAACGGCTGGAACCGTCGTAGCGGACGGTCACGCCGGCCAGGTAGCGGTCATCGTAGTTGTAGTTGGCCTTGGCAAAGAAGGAAACGAGGGTAAATCCACCCGCGCCCCCATAGGCTTCCGCCTCGCCGACACCGGCATTGGGCCACATATAATCGGGATTCAGGACGGCATAGTCGAATTTCTTGCCGCTGAACCAGGTGTCGTTCTGGCGGTTGATTTCCGTACCGGCCAGTACGTCGCCACGATGTTTGCCGACCTCGAAGTTGTAGGTCGCCACGGCGTTCCACATCCATTTCACCCAGTGCTCCTGTTTGGCCTCCACGGCATTGGTGCTATTGGCCACCGTGCCTTCCGTGACCGGATAGGTGAAGATGCGCTGCGATTTCTGGGAATAATCCAGACCGAAGGTGGTTTTGATATTGAATCCCTTGAAGGGGTTGATGTTGAGGAAAGCGTCGCCGAAGATGCGCCAGTAGCCATACCGGTTGTCCTTGTTGCGCGTCAGGCGGGCGAGCGGGTTTTCGCGGTCGGGATAGCCGCCGACAGGACCCGCAAATTCGCCGTCTGTCGTATAGACGGGAATGGAGGGGTTGAACTGGAGGACATTCTCCAAGAAACCGCCGGGAGCCTGTACCTCGCTCGTGCGGTTGATGGTCAGATGCTCTCCGATGGTGAGGATGTTGCGGTCTTCCACCTTGAAGAGTTTGTAGTCGGTATTGACACGGGCGGAAATACGGGAGAAATCGGTATACTTAATGATACCGTCGTTCCTGTAGTATCCCAGGGAGAAGAAAGAATTGCCGCGCTCGCTGCCATTGCTCAGGGAGAGGTTGTACTGCTGGATGACACCGGTGCGCGTCGTCTCCTTGAACCAGTCCGTGTCGCTGGCGGGGGTCGTACCGGCCGCATCCAGATACTTGTTCATCCGGATTTTGCCAAGCATCGGCTGGCCGGCGGCATCATAACCCCAGTCATAGACATAACCCAGGGAGTTGGAGTTGGGGTTGAGCCCGTCATTGACATAGCCCTGCCACATCACCTGGCCGAATTCTTTCGCGTTGAGCACTTTCATCCGATTGACATAAGTCTGGGCGGCGACGCTGGCGTCAAAATCCACCCGTACCTTGCCCTCTTTGCCCCGCTTGGTGGTGATGATGATGACACCGTTGGCGGCCCGGCTTCCATAGATGGAGGCGGAGGCGGCATCCTTGAGCACCTGGATGGACTCGATGTCGTTGCCGTTGAGTTCGTGCATACCGGCTTTGGTCGGGACACCATCTATAATATAGAGAGGGTCGTTGTCGTTGAGCGTACCGACACCGCGGATGCGCACCGTGGCGCTTCCGGAAGGAGAACCGTCCGCAGAGATGTTCATACCCGGGACACGGCCCTGAAGGGCTTTGACCGGGTTGTTCTCATTCTGTTTTGCGAGATCGGAGACATTGACCGTAGAAATGGCGCCGGTCAAGTCCGCCTTCCTTTGTACGGAATAGCCGGTGACGACGACCTCATCCAGCAGGTTGGTGTCTTCGTTGAGGACAACTTCCATTTTTGCCTGCGCGGGAAGTTCCTGCGTGGCATAGCCAATGGATGTAAATACGAGGGTGGCGCCGGGCGAGACCGTGATGGTGAAATTTCCATCGATGTCGGCGGTCGTACCGTTGGCGGTACCCTTTTCCTGGACTGCGGCGCCGATGACGCCGTAGCCGTCGGCCGCAGAGGTTACCACACCGGTAACCGTCATCTGTTGGGCAAAGGCGGAGATGCCTGCCAGCAACAGGACCGATAACAATAATGATTTGAATTTGAACATAAAATTTTAACTTATGGTGTTCCAAAACCGGGTCGGTTACAACCGCAGCAAAAGGCGGTTGCACCTGTTGCAAAGATAAAGAAACACGATGCTGATAAAAACAACGAATGTTGCAAAGTATGTTTCAAATGTTTCTTTGCAACATTTCCGATAAAAAAGGAAACCAAAAACGGAGGAAAGACCGTTTATTCAATACAGTCTTTAGGGACGCTGTAAACCACGCAGAGAACCGGGTGGTTTTTTGTATCATCCGGGCCGCAGAGGACAGCGTCTATGGCGGCGGCTTCAACCCCCACTTCTACCATAAATACGACAGTGCCGTATTCTACCTCGAAGCGGAGTAGTACACGCCCGTAACCTTTTCGCGAAAGGGGAAAGTTTTCGGGTCCCGAAAAAAGGGCCACCGAAATTCTTTCCCCTTTCGGCGTATACAGCCCTCACCACGTCACCACCTTATCCACAATAGTTTGTTGCTCCAAACTGCTCTTTCGTAGATAAATCCGGGTTGTCTCTATACTCTCGTGTCCCATCAAATCTGCGAGCAGAGCAATATCATTGTATTTTTCCAGAAAGTTCTTTGCGAAACGGTGACGAAAAGAGTGTGGATAAACCACCTTCAGATTCATCCCATACTTAGCCGCATAATTCTTCAACTGCTGGGATATTCCCCGGGAGGTTATTCTCTCGCCAAACCTGTTTAGAAACAGATAACCGCTCGTGCGTCCCTGTTGTGCTATCCATTCTTCGGCCTCCAATCTCAACTTTTTGGGAATGAAAAGCCGTCGGTACTTTCCACCTTTCGAATAAATATCAAAGTACCCGACTCTGATATGCTCAATCTTAATCTGAATAAGTTCACTGACGCGAGCACCGGTAGCAGCAAGGAAACGCACAATATAATACCACTCAAGATTCGGCTCTTTTTTCAATTTGTTTTTCAAGAAGGTGTAGTCCTCGTTGCTTATTACATTCTCCAGATAGGAACGTTGTTGCACCTTGACCGATTTCAGCCTCAACCGTGGATGCTTCGTAAATTCCAGATACTTGTTCAGAGCCTGAATGCGCAGGTTTACAGTCTTTGGCCGGAAGTTTTCCATCAGATAAGACTTGTAGTCCAATAATTTTCTTTTTGTCATTTCCTTCATTCTTGAAAAGAAATCATTGACGGCATAAGTGTATGCCGAGATGGTGTTGTCCGACAGATTTTCCTGCCGGAGAAACATTTCAAAATCATTTGTCATAAGCACATTGATTTAAGTTAAACATAAATGAGTTGTAAATTAGCAATGTACATTGACTTATTCGTGATAGCAATTCTCATTATGAGAAGTTTCAGGATGGAAGGGTTGTCTGCATTGATGACGAAATCCCGTTTGAGGTACCTCAGGGATGGGAATGGGCAAGGATATCTTCTATTTTCAAGACAACATCTGGAGGGACTCCAGACAAGGGACATTCAGATTATTA
>CADAFY010000003.1 GCA_902787255.1 uncultured Bacteroidia bacterium | reverse complement strand
TACCTCGCCCGGATTATTGTCTAAATTGCCCCCCCCTATGGCCTTTTCCTTACCGCAGGAGACTGCGGAAAGGAAAAGCGCAAAGGTCGTTATGAATAAAAATCCTTTCTTCATCATCAATTCTTAATCATCAGTCTGCAATGATATAATTGCCGGACATCGTAGGATTGGTCTGGCTGACCGGCGAGCAATAGACATTGATCTGGCTTTCATCGGTCCAGGCGACCGTACCGGCCGTACCGGTGCCGCTGCCCTTGATACCGTTGTTGAGCAGTTGCAGGCCCGACGCCGTATTGTGCACGAGAGCGCCGCAGGCGGCCGCTTTGGTCGTGCTCAAGGTCGCGATGACACGGCAGTTTTGGATAATGGTCGTGGCGTTATTGGCAGCCGAGCAGACCCCGGCGATGACTCCGCCCTCGATATCCGCATCCAGTACACAACTATCCACGGTACAGGCAGCCGTGATACCCACGATACCGGAAACACGCTCTGCACACGATCCGGAATTCTTCATATAAGCCCGGTTGGTACAGTTGGTCAGATTGGCATTGACGCCAAATCCGCAGATACCCGCGATATAGCCGCGGTAAGTGCTGTCATAAACGGAGTCGCCGATGCGCTGTCCGTTGGCCAGGATATGGGTACATCCCGTAACCACGGCCCGATTGTCGGCCGACGCCCCCCGGCACAGCCCGATAATCCCGCCGACATAGTTTCCCTGGTCGAGTTGCGTCCTGGGATACTGCGGGTTATGGTTGGTATTGGTTATGACACCATAGTTGTGACAGTCACTAAGCGTTGCGGCCACACCCGTAGACATATTGGCGAGGAAGGACCCGACAATGCCGCCCATAAACAAGGTACGGGAATTGTTCTGGCCCTTACCGCCCCAGCAACGGGTCACTGCCGTATTGATGCAACCGCTGACAGTCACCGCAGCTGCAACGCGGCCGATAATGCCGCCTTCGTGCATATTCTTGAAAGCGAGGGTTCCGTCCCCCTTGTTGACATCCACGTGGACCAGTCCGGAGTTGGTCACATTCGTGACATTGGCATTCGCAGCATTGATGCGGCCTACCACACCACCGATATTGACAAAGCCGTAGCCGATGCCTTCTTCCTGGAGGTCTGCCGTAACCTGGGCGGAATTATGGATGGCGGACACATTGGCGGAGATGCTTCCCCCGTCAATGGGGGTGGATATCTGGCCGCAGATGCCGCCCACATCGATCTGGGAGGTAGAAACGGGCTTGGGTGTCTTGACCGTCACCGCACCGGTATTGCGTGCGCTGACAATGGAACCGGTAAACATCGATCCTACGATGCCGCCCACCTGCATATCGTTGGAAGCAACGGTATTCTGCATAATGGGGGAACTGTTGGAGCAGTCCGTAATGACGGTCGGCGAGAAGGACTTGCCAATCAAGCCGCCGACACAACAAGAATTATGGCTGTCGTCAATGCTCATCGCATTGGTCGCCGTATTGTGACAGTTGGTCATAGGGCCCTGCATACGGCCGGCAACACCGCCGTAGAAGGCACGGACATACTTGACATCCGTCGTACTCTCACAAGGGACATAAACCGTCATATTCCGGGTCACGGTGCAGTTTTCCATCGTGCAGGTCGCCCAGCCGCAGATACCGCCCAGGCCTACGCTGAGCAGATAATCCTGCCAGAGAATATCGCCGTTCATCGTACAGCCGGAGACAAGGAGACTGGTATTGTTGCACTTGCCGATGACACCGCCTACACCGATATAAAGGTCGGAAGTGGTGCTGGAAGCCGCCGACTGCCCCTCCTGGGCCGCGAAATTGAGGGAACCGTTCATCGTACAGCCGATAATGGAACTGCCGGCGCTGCGGGCCAGGCCGACGACGCCGCCGATATCCTGGGCATAGGGCATACATTGGCCGTCGTTGACATAGTTGATATCCCCGTTGACGGTGCAGTTCTGTACGGAAGTATTGTCATCCATCACACCGGCAATCATACCGACGCCGCTCTCCCCTGCCAGAGAAGCCGAGTAGTAGAGGGTAAGGTCGCTGTTGACGACGCAGTCCTTGATGACGGTCGTTCCCTTGAGAACGCGTGCGATGACAGCCCAGTGTCCGCCCTGGGTCGAAGGGTGCGTAATCCGGCAATTCTCGCCATAAACGACATTCTTGATGGTCGCATCGGTAGGGACATAGAAAAGGGAGTTGGCCGTCGTCAATCCGTCAATGGTGTAACCGCCGCCGTCAAAGACACCGGAGAAGACATTGTCATCGTTGCCGATGCTGCGGAAGCCTTCGCTGGTCTCGGCATCGTAAACCAGGTTCGCCGTCTGTTTTACGTGGATGTCCGCATCGTATTCGCCGCTGTTGAAGGCGGCCGCGAATGCGTTGAGCTTGGAGGGCGTATCGATGACAATCACCGTAGCCGTAGGCTCGAACACCAGGGGCGTCGTCTTGGCAAGAATCTGGCCCTGCTCGAAGGTAACGGAAGCATTGTTGACAGAGGTCATCGTGTGGCCTTTCTCGTCCTGTATCGTCAGGGTGAAACCGGACGCATAGGTGCGGGCAGGCACAACGATAGAAACCTCGGTCGCCACGGAGGTGGACAAGGTGTTGTCCATCGTCACGGTCACCACCTTGTCGACGGGGTCCGTCGCCGTAGCGGCAATGATGACAGGCATCGTATAGTCAATCCCCAGTTCACCGGAGACTTTTTCATTGGCGTTGCCGCGAAATTCCACGCGGGTGATTTTGTCCGTATCGCCGCCATCCTTGGCCAGCAACTTGACTTTGAGCACGCCGCAGAGGTTGGACATCACTATCGAGCCGGCCTTGGTCAAATAAGCGGCCGCAGGAGCGACACCGGACGCAAAGGTACCTTCGGCCCAAGGCTGGGCGGCGGGCAGGACGATTTTACCGGAAGCCCCGTAGAAAGAAGCGGGATACAAGGCCTTATAGGGATAGGAAAGCACCTCGTCGAAACGGAAGGTGGCGGAAGTCTGCTCGGCAGACACTCCGATCAACGCTTCGGAAACGCTGCCATTGATGCACAATTGGTCGCCTTCCGACCAATAGAGGGGCCGGGTACCGGCGGACAGTCCGCCCAAAGTGGTCTTGAACCCGCGGTCCCATACGGCATCCACTTGCGTGGAACCCGCCTGAACAAGACTGTCTGAAGATTCGATTTCTTGCTTGGAGCAAGCCAGCAAAGCCATCGCGGCCAGAGAAATCACAAAATACTTTTTCATAGCAGTACAAGTTTAATTCCAATCAAATTCTGTCTCCGTATAAGGAGTAACGCTTGAGCCTTCGCTTGCGCACAACGGCATTGTCATCACCGTGCGCAAGGAAAGGCGGGGGGCTTGATAGACGGCCCCCATCGCCTTCTTGTCGTTTGTTTTCATCGTGTTCATTGTATAAGTCATACGAAAACTAGTCTTTCGCGCAACGGACTACCATCCCTTCAGCCCGCTGAATCACGGAACCGGAATAGCCGACGCTGCCTTTACGGGCATACCATCTGTAAACGGTCCTGTGGGATTTGTCACCGGTATTGTAAGGATTGGTGCAGTGGTAGAATCCGCGTTCGCCGGTGGTCGTATCCGTATCGGACTCGGCCACGCCGCCCCACCATTTCTTGGTGATGCCCGCCGCACGGCTCGACACATACGGGAAGAAGAGTTTTCCGTCAATGTAAGCGCCCTGCGTACCGGCCGACTTGGTCAATTTGCAGACATTGACCACCTCGGCGTAGGTCGGGACGTGGTAGCCCGGAGGACAGGGATCAAACATCGTCTTGCCTACAGCAGCCGTGGTCTGGGCATCTGCAGTAATGTTCTTGTTCCAGAAGTCATAGTACTTGACATCATCCTCGAAGGTACACCAGTCTTGGATGGCGACACCACCCGTATTGTAGCCGCCATAGAAGTACAACGGGAACTTGATGGAATTCAGGATGGAACCATCGGCCTGGCTGGCGTGGCTGACGAAAGGAGAATCCAGGATGTTGTTGACGCCAACCGCCTGTTGGATGGGATCCTTGCGGCCCCACTGGTAATAATAGCCGTTGAAACCGTTGGGGTTGAAGGCTACCTGATGGGCACCGAGGTTCATATTGAGCCAGGTGGAATTGTCAGACAACTTGACGTCGGCGATATTGCGGTTGGCCCAAATATGCCAAGACCAGAGCGTCGTACCGGAGTCGTCCGTCACAGAAACCAAGGCCGTACCAATCGGCAGGGTGCCGCCGACGGTGGTAAAATAGACATAGCCGTTGCGGTAGAAGAAGCCGCCGTCCAAGAAACTTTCTCCGTCAGTATAATACACCTTCGTACTCTTGATGGAGGATGCCGGCGTTGAAGAAGCCAGACCGCAGGAAGTCGTCACGCCGTTTCCTTTGACGGTCGCTTTGAATTTGTAGGAACCTGCCGTCTTGATCATATAGCAGTTGGCCGTCGCCGAGGCTGACAGGTCGGTATAGTTGTCCACCAGCGTAAAGGCGAGGGTCTGGTATTTGGAACGTTCTACGTCCAGCGTACCGACCGTGTGGGTGGCTTTGATACCGCTTGTAAAAGTGACAATGACCTTCACACCGGTATAATTGCCCGGAGCGACCACCATATAAATAGGGGTACCGAAATTCAGGCCGCCGACGGCCGTGATGGAAGCCGACTTGGAGCCGGTGCACAGAACGGAAGGCGTTCCACCCTGCGCATAAGACACGGAAATGGAGCCGGCCAGGTACTCATTGGCGGTCACCGTGATGGAGGCAATCGTCTGGTCGGAGAAGAAAGTCGTCGTAGGGACGATCTTGAACAAAGACGCCGCATTCTTGAAGGCCAGTTGGCGGTCGGCTCCGCAGGCGGCGACCATCGGGAATACCTCGGTCGCAAAACCGTCCGCCACATAACTCTGGCTGACCGGAATGGAGGAAGTGAAGGTCCCGGAACTATAACCGGCCCCGTTAGCCGGATAAATGGCATAGAACGCATCTCCGGTCGGTATCGAACCGGTCGTGTAGAGCGGACTGCCCGTACCGCCACCCTGCTTGATATACATCGTGGTGGCCACTGTCCCGTTGGAAACCAGAATGGGGTCATCCTTGAGCCAGGTAATCATACCGGTCGTCATATCGACGGTCGTCTTGGAATTCTCGGGAAGGGCGGCGACAAAGTCCGTTTCAATCTTCTGAACGGCTTCTTCCGCTCCGGATGCGACAACATCCGTTCCGGAAGTTTCAACCTTGTTGCAGGATGTCAGGCCGCACAGCGCCCAACAGACTGCGAAAGAGATGAGAGCAATTTTTTTCATATCGTGTGAATTCAAATTTTATTTGTTGTATCGGATGGCAATGTAGGAAATCGTGTTGGAGTGGTTGTCGCCCGGCGCGTCGCCCATATGCGCTTCCGCATAGTCGATACCGCTGGAACACAAGTCACTGATGGGGCGCAGGCGGATATAAACATTTTCTTTACCCAACATTTCGGAAGGAAGGGCGAAGTTGATGTGCTTGTGTCCCACGCAAGAGGAATAGAGGGTGTTGGACCACACGGATACATCCGGGACGGTGTACTCGGCAATCCGGCGCCAGTTGGCATCATCCTGGTTGTCGGTCGTTGCCCATTCGACCGCCCAATAACGGGGAGCGTAAAACTCCTGGCTGGTATTGAGCGTGGCAATCTGCATCGACAGGGAAGAAGCGTTGATGCCCGCCGTCGAGATTTTCAGCAACCAGGCATAGGTCTTTCCATTGTCGTAATCCCACCAGAAATTCGAGCCGAATCCGACATAGCATTCTCCGGGGATATGGCCCTTGCCCCTGTTGCCGGACGAGGTGTAGTTGATACTGCCGTACTCCGCCTCATTGTACTTGCAGAAGACGGACGGGGCGTTCGGGCCGCACCACTGGGGACGGGAACCGCTGTTGTCCACCAGGTCGGACAGTTCGGTGCTCCATCTTTCCTTCGAAGGGTCCAGAATGACACCCAAGCCGTTTTCGTTGCCCAAGTGAAGGCCGAACATATAGTTCTTGTTGTTACCGATAGGGCCCAAGTAGTCCAGGCCGCTGCTGGAGAAGAAATGCTGGTTGAACGCCTCTTCGGTATAGTCCTTGGCGTCATTGCCGGTATATTTTTTCTGATAGGTGTGGGTAAACCATCCGTTGGTCCCGTAGGACGGCAGGCAGACGCCGGCGGTCTTGTCGGGACGCCAGTAACGGTATTCGCAGAGCAGGTTGGAGAAGCCGTCTTCAAAATCATCCTGCATACTGCCCCAGACATCTTCCTTGGTCTGGTGCCGCAACTGATAGGTACCGATGCGGCCGAGGGTGGGATCCAATTCCATTTCGGCGGGGTCAGCCGCATTACGCCATTCGAAACGCGGGAAGCGCTCGTGAACGATGACGCCGGACATCGTACCGGAGCCGTAAGGCAGACGGGTACCGTCATTGCGGTACTGACAGACCGTATTGGTCAGCAGATACATCCAATCGCCGTTGATATCCCGGATCAGACGGGGATATTTGGGGAAACGGTGGGCATTGGAGGCAATGGTATAACCTTCATTGACCGGAACCAGCGAGCCCTTGCGGACGGGAATCTCGACATTCTGCAATTTGACATAAGTAAAAATGTCATCATCCGTCAAGTCTCTCATTGCTTTGACCTTGCTCGGTACATCCGAGGCCTGTCCGCGCGTCTGCCCCACAATCATACTGGATTTGATGCCGCTGATGGTCAGGTATTCCGGGTCGGAATGGAGCACAGGCTTGGTGTTGTAGAGCAAGACCTGGAGGTGGTCGTACTGGTTGGTCATATTGTCATCCACCGTCGCCGTCATCAGGCAGATACCCTGCGTACCGTCGAGGCTTTCCAGATAAATGGTGCGCTGGTCACCGGTGTAATCAATCGTGGAAGTGGTCAACTGCTCGTCCTCGCCGGCATTGCGTCCCTTGTTGTTGCTGACGACGATACCTTCTACGATAATGTATTTGTCAATGGGTTTGCCGGACTGCACATACTCATATTTGAGTTCGCGCATCGACACCGTCGTACCGATTTTTTCGCGGGCGGTACGCTGAATGACATTGAACGCAAGTGTGACGGACTCGCCCCAGCCATCGGTAAAACGGAAACGCACCGTCGCCGTGCGCGGATTGTTCTCATCGTTGTTCTTCAAGGTGGAGATGGTCATCGTACGACGTGTTGTCGTCGCATCCGCTACATTGATGTCCGTAATCCACTCTTCTGAACCTTCTTCCGCATCATAAGAGATGCTCTGCTGCAAATCCGCGAAAGGAACATTGGTCTGGATGACATAGGTGCTGTCACCGCCGGCGCCGCGGGCCTGGACGGACAGTTCCGACATCGTGATGATGGCTTCTTTCATACCCTTCTGCTTGAAGGTGACGGTATCACGGCGGCTGTCCACATCGCTGCACAGCACAAAGACCGCTTTGCGTTTAAAGGACTCGTTGAAATCACACTCCGCCTTGATGTAGCCGTTGTTGGACAAATCGCCGGGCATCGTCATAATCAGCCAGTCATTATCCTTGGACAACATTTCAATGTGATAGGCGCCGTTGGAATAGACCGGAATGTTGATAACGCCTCCGTCCGCTTCCGCGACAAATTCCTTGACGGCGGCGCCGAGTTTGACCAGCGTCACTTCGCCGTTTTCCTTCTGGACGCAGGAAACCGCTCCGAGCAAGCCGGCGAAAGCACAGAAAATCAAGAGATATTTTTTCATATTCATCATCGCTTCTAATTATAACGAACCGTAATTGTGCCGATGCGCACCTGGCTGTTGGCCGCGGTGACACCTTGTGTCAAGATGCCTTTCTCAATGCCGAGCGCATTCTGCCAGGTCGTGGCACTGGTGTTGGGCGCAATGTCCGTCACCAAATCTGCCACCTGCAGACGAACGACCACATTGGAGTTGCCGAAACACGAGACCGGCAGTTTGACCAAATGCTCGGTAAAGCCCGGCGTAGAGTCCTGGGAGGTGGATTTCTCACCCGAGCCCCACCATACGATAGAACGTTTGTGGAGCATCTCCACGGACGGGACTTTGGTAAAGGTAGAACCGTTGTCGGTCGAGTAGAGTACCGTCCAATGGGAAGGGCCGAAGATGGAGTCACTGGACAAGGAGCCGTGTCCCCAGACGATGCCGAACACAAGGTTGGTGCCGCTCAGGCCGGCCGTGGAGAACTTGATGTCGAAGTACTTGCCGGTCTGCTCGGTGAAGTCCCACCACTGCTGTTTGAGGCAAATCGCAGCACCTGCCACCAAACCTTTGAGGTTGGTCGTGCCGTTTCCGTTGGGAGAGGTCGCATCCGTCGGTTTGAAGGGATTGTTGAAGTCCTGAACGAAGTCCGTACCGGCATTGTACTTATTGAACGTACCGTGTCCCTCATCGGGCGTAATCTTCGGAGAGAAGTCATTCCAGTTCCACTCACAAATCGTGTTGGAGAAACGAGCCCCGAGCAAATCGATTTCTTCGAGCGTCATCGCACGAATCTGATACTTACCCAGATCGCCCCAACGCACCGGAGCCACATCATCCGTCACGATGATGCCGGAGAGCGTACCGGCACCCTGCGGGACGCAGGAACCCCATTCGATATCCTGACCGGTACGACGCCAGGGAACAGCCGCATTGGTCAGCATATAGATGGCGTCTCCCTTGTCGTCGCTGCACAGCAACGGAGCCACATCCCAGCGGGGTGTCGCAGAGCCGGAAGGATTGGAGGCATCGGCCGTCCCACCCAGCGTATAGCCTTCGGAAGCATTGGTAAACGAACCGTCCTTGCACATAATCTCGATGGGAGACAGGGAGACATAGGTGTAAATGTCATTGTCCGAGAGTTGGGACACGGAACGGACCTTCTTGGGAATGGAGGTGATGTCCCCCGCCTCAATCAGCGAAACCTTGGCGGCCGTCATATTCTTGACGGTGAAACGAAGCGGATTCTCTTCGCGTACGAGCGTCGCGCCATTGAGGTTGATGCGGACCTTTGCCCAGCGAGGCTGGACATTCTGGTTGGCCGCCGTAAATTTCATCTGAAGACCGAAGTTGCCGTCGGTACTTTCCAGATATGCGGTCTTGTCGTTTTCCGTGCGGTCAAAGGCATACTGACCGGTCTGCGGACTGGAGCAAACATTCTTGCTGGCCGGGTCGCTGACAATGTATCCTTCCAGAAATTCGTTGCGGGAAATCGTTCCGGAGGACATTTCACGCAGTTCGGAGAAGGAAATCATCCGGTCGGCAGACTGCTGGACGAGATAGGTCGCTCCGGCGCTGCGGCCGTCTTTGGAATAAGCCACGGTAATGGTGGCGGAACGGGCGCCGGTCGTATTGTTCTCATCTACGGAGAAAGACAAACCGTCTTCGCCCAGTCCGGGATTCTGAATCCAGGAGCCGTCAGCGCTCACCGTCGTTTCCGGAGAAGACCAGATATTGTTGACCGTAGCGGGAATTTCATATTGATTGTTGTTGGCATAATATTCCCCGCTGGTCGAAGTGAGCGTCAAAGCAGGATCCTGCTTGCTTTGGACCAGGTTGATGATGGAACGCGTTTCCACGCCGGAAGCATCGGTCACATACCAGACCAAGTCCGCCTTGCGGTCGGCAGAACTTGCATTTTCCGCCAATTGGAAAGTAACCTCGTCAGCCGCTACGGAATACCCTTTCACCCACGCACCGGCCTCTTCGCTGCCGATTTCATAGGTGCCTGCCTCATTGCCCTGGGCATCGTAATAAACGGCACGGGCCTTGATTTCCTCCAGACAGAAGGCAAGGTTGGTCGTCATCGGCATCTTGCAGGTAACGGCCTGACGGGGCATCACGACCTTGTCACGGTCAAAGGTGATGTTGGGAGCGGTGATGGCGCCCGCCTGGATAATGGAAATCGTTTCGGTTTTTCCATCGGCTTCCAGGAGAATGTTGACGCCGCGCTTGACGCCGTAGTTGGCGGAATAACTGAAGATAAAGTCATTGAAGCCCGCTCCGGAGAGTTTGTTGAGGGAAGCCCACTCTACATTCTGGTCCAGGGTAACGGTCCAAGGGCCTTTGGAATAGACCATAATGTGGGTGGAACCCGCATCGCTTTTCAATTCAAGGGTTCGGGATGATACGGCTAGGTCGTTCACCACCTCAAATTCCCGCTGACAGGAAACGAGCGAGAAGAATGCCACCAGGGCGCTTAAAAGAAAGAATCTCTGTTTCATCGTCTCGAATCCATTAAAGTCCATATTTCTTGTATTCATTGTTGTCCAAGTTGTTCTTGGAATAAGTCACTTCCTTATCCGGGATGGGATAGTACTCGTGGCAAGGCAGCGCCGCTTCGCGCATCGCCGTGTAGTCGCTGTTCTCCTGAACGGCGGTGAGCCAGATTCCCCAGCGGACCAGGTCGAACTTGCGCTGGAACTCACCGTACAACTCGCGGGCACGCTCGCTGCGGATTTCATCCTCCAGACGGGCCTGCGTACGATACACATAGTCTCCAATCTGGGCACGGTTGCGCGTCATATTGAGATAATGCAGCGCCTTGTCGTTGTCACCGAGGTAGAACCAGCACTCGGAGAGCATCAGCAGAGCATCCGCATAACGGAGAATCTTGTAGTTGTTGCCATCCTGGGTCGTCACCATATTCGGGCACCAGAATTTCGGACCGGGCCAGGGCGTGGTGTTGACATCCGAGAAAGGCTGACCGTTGTATTCCCAGGCCATATTGAAGTTCTTGCGGATGTCGCGTCCGAGTTTGGTCTGGAGACCCTGGCTGAAATAGGTGTTGGGACGCATCGCCGTCCAGACCGTACACTCGTAACCGAGTTCCGGAATCTCGACGCCATCGAAGGTGGCCCCGACGACAGTGCCTTCGGAATTGGTTATTTTCTTGCAGGTCGGGGTACAGATGGCCGCCACATTGGAAGTATAGGCCAGACCGCCCTGCACATAGACGTGCTGGATTTCCATAATGGATTCCGGCGTATTCTTGTTGCGGAAGCACACATTCTCACCGTAGTCATAATTGGAGAGGTCGCCATAAATGGTCTCCAAGTGCTGCAACGCCTCGACGGCGGTCGTGTACCAGAATTCCGCCCGGACGGGACGGCCTGCGTCATCGACGTCTTTGGTCGCATTCCACATCGCCATCTTCGCGATGAGCATCCAGGCGGCAGCAGCACCCAGACGCGCCCCCGCATTGTCGGAGGTACGGGTCTGCGCCACCTTGGGAGCGATGCCTGCCAAGTCTTCGATACATTTCTTACGGGTCTCGACCGCACTCATCCTCGGCAGCGTAGCAATGCGGTCCATCACCTCGTACGTATTGACATCGTCAAAATAGAAGGGCACATTGCCGAACATACAGGTCAAGGTGTAATAATAGAAGGCCCGGAGCGCTTTCGCTTCGCAAAGCAATTGGTTGCGTTGGGACTCGGAAATGCCCTGTGACTGCTCGATGCCCTGAATGGCAAAGTTGCAGCGCTGTACACCTTGATACCCCTGCGTCCACACGGTGGCGCCGAAACGCGGCAGCGCAGGCGAGATATCAAGTTTACAGTCGAGGGTACCGGAATAGATGCGGGAAATGTCGGTCTGACATTCCGTGACAATCATATAAGTATAGGTATAAATCGACTTCAACGGAATATAGCAGCCGTTTACGATAGCCTGACACTCTGCATTGTTGCGGAAGGAATTGTCAGGGGTTGACAGGGAAGAGGTGTCTTCTTTCAGTGAACAAGCCTGGAAAGAACACACGGTCGCAAGCAGTAAAATAGCAAATATCTTTTTCATCGTATAGTCCCTCCCTTAATATCTGATTTGAACACTGAAGGTGAAGGTCCTTGCCTTCGGATAGGCACCGATATCGGCTCGCCGCAAGGTAGATGAGGTTCCCTCACTGGAAACATCCGGGTCGAAACCGTTGTAGTTCTTCCATAGGAAGAGGTTGTCGCCCACGGCCGTCAGGGTGATGTCCTTCAGCCATTTGATTTTCTTGGATAGGTCGAAGGTATAACTGACGCTCAAGGTCTTGAAGCGGATATAGGACGCATCATAAATCATAAAGTCGCTCGGGAGTCCGACATCCACGCTGCCGGCACGGGGCAGGTTGGAGTCCGGGTTGCGGACGGGATGCCAGGAATTGAGCATATAGCGGTACTGGTTGGTCATCGTGGAACCGGCCATATACAATTCGGAGAAGTTGTAAATTTTTCCTCCGAAGGAATAAGCGAAATAGAGACCGACCTTGAATCCGAAGAGATAGAAGGTGTTCTGCAAACCGCCGTACAACCAAGGATCGGCACTGCCTTGATAGACCAAGTCGTCCTGGTTGAGCGTACCGTCGTGGTTGATATCGTAATACTTGGGATAACCCAGGTTCTGGTTGGAGGCACTCGCATAGGTCTTGGTCACGGCGTTCACGTCGATTTCGCTCTGGTTGTGCCATACACCCGCATATTTGAAACCCCAGAGGGAGTTGAGCGGATAACCGGAAACATAACCGTACATCATATACGGGTTGTTACCCGGGGAAGAATAGGCGGTCACGAAGTCTTCCGAGCCGATATCTTCCACCAACTGTTTGTTGTGCGAGAAAGTCAGGGTCGTGGACCAACTGAAGTTCTTGTGGACAATGTTCTGGCTCTCGATGGACAACTCGACACCCCGGTTGGAGGTGATACCGATGTTGCCGTAACGGGAAGAATAACCGGTCTGGGTCGCCATCTGCAGGGTCAGCAGCAGGTCGGTTGTCCGGGAGTAATAATACTCGCCCGTGATATTGAGACGGCCTTTGAAGAAAGAAAGGTCGGCTGCGACATTGTAGAGCGCCGTCTTTTCCCAAGTCAGGTTCGGAGAAGCCAGGCGGGAGCGGTAGTAGGCTACGGGCTGGCTCCCGTCGAAGAGGTAACCGGAGGTCGTGGAGGAAAGAGCCGCCAACGAACGGTATTCGCTGATGGCGTCGTTACCGGTCAGACCGGCACTGCCGCGGATGGAAAGGTCGTCAATCCAATCCACATCTTTCATAAATTCCTCATTGGCCACATTCCAACGAATAGCGCAGGACGGGAAGAAGGCCCATTTGTGATTGTCCGCGAAGTTGGAGGCACCGTCGAAACGGCCGGTCGCCGTGAAGTAATAACGGGATTTGTAGTTGTAGTCCACACGACCGAAGAAAGACATCTTGGTCTTGGAGGCATAGGAGGTTCCCGCGGTATAGGTTTCCTTGTCGATGACGGCATTCATATTGTTCCACATCACGGCATCGTCCATATAACCGGAGCCGGAGAGGGTGAAATTATGGTTGCCTGACTTATAGGCGGAGAAACCGGCGAGCAAGTTGAGGGAATGGTCGCCCAACTGGTCGAAGGTATAACTGATGGTAGTCTCATCAGACATCGAGTAACTGTCGTATTCCTCACGGGAGGCATCACCGCCCTGGTTTTCACCCTTGGCGGGCAGGGTACCGGGCTTGTAACTGTAGGTATGCCGCTGGAAGAGGAAATAGGAGAAGGTACTCTTGATATTGAAATTTTTGAAGGGATTGATGTCCACCTTGATGGAATGGTTGGTGGAGTGGAATTCCTTGTAATTGGTATTCAAGTCAATCAACATACGCGGCGTATTGATACGCTGACCGCCGCCGTACAAGGGGTTCTCGGAGTCGCCCGGCTTGATGAGCGGAGAAAGGTACTGCGCCGCATTCCAGTAGGAAGTACCGCCGATGCTGGCCTTGGCGATATCCTGATGACGGAAAGTGTACGTACCGGAGTAGCCCACTTTCAACCATTTGAAGAGTTGGCGGTCAAAGGAGAGACGGCCGGTAAAACGCTTCTGGCCGGAATCCTGGATAATACCCTGGGTGTCATTGTAGGAGAAGGAGGCGTAGTAGGAAGACTTTTCGCTCTTTCCGGACAGCGAGAGCGCATAGTTTTGCGTAATGGCCGTGCGGGTAATCTCTTTAATCCAGTCCGTTCCTTGCAGTCCCAGCGGGTTGCTGTACACCGATTCGGAGAGCGGCGAGGTGGCGCCGACGCCCTGATGATACGGGTCGCCGCCGAAATAAGCATAGTCGTTGCGGTACATCGCAAACTCGGCCGCATTCATAATATCCAGTTTGGTGGGCAGGCTGGAAACACCCACATCTGCCTTGAAGGTAATGTTGGGCTTGCCCGCATTGCCGGCCCCCTGCTTGGTCGTGATGATGATAACGCCGTTCGCACCGCGGGAACCGTAGATGGCCGTGGAGGAGGCGTCTTTCAACACGGAGATGGAGGCGATATCGTCGGAGTTGATGTCGTTGAGGTCGCTGATGGCATCCATCACGCCGTCCACGACGATAAGGGGCTCGTTGGAAGCCGTAATGGAACGGGTACCACGGATACGGATGGTCGCGGTGGAACCCGGGGCACCGTCGGTGGACATAAAGTCGGCTCCGGCGATACGGCCCTGCAAGGCGTTGTCAATGGAAACGGCGGGCGTATCTTTGATATCTCCCATCTTCACATTGACGACAGAACCGGTCAGGTCGGATTTCTTGACCGAGCCGTAACCGATGACCACCACATCTTCCAACACATTCTGGTCGGGAGAGAGGACGATGGTCAGTTTGGTCTGGTTGCCCACGGTCACGGTCTGGTTGGCAAAACCGATGTACGAAACCGTCAGTACGTCGGAAGGCTTCGCCTGAATGGTGAAATTACCGTCCAGGTCGGTGATGACGCCCGTGGAGGCATCGTTGCCAATCATCACGGCCGCCCCGATCAAAGGAACATTGTCGTTGTCGAAGACCGTACCGGAAATGGCTTTCTTCTGCGCAGAAGCCGTCAGTGCGATGAAAAGCAGCACGACGCTCGCAAATGTATTTCGTAAAATCCGTTTCATAATCAATTCTCTGCGGCGCCTCCCAACACCCGGTCACGACCGCTCGTTCCACCGTTGAGTGCGAAGAAGTCTTCGTCCGTCTTGGCGTTTACCCTATATACATACAAATCATCCAGGAAAATCCGACTGCACTTCTCGGCCGGCTCCGTGGACATCGAACCGGCAATGAAGCGAATCGTGGTCTTGGCGGTAATCGGATTGTTCGGAGCGCTGGCGATGAAAATCAGGTATCGGCCCGTCTTGAAGATGTCGGCCGGATAATCTGCGCTGCTGCGGTCGTAGGTAGGCACATCCGTCAGCGTGAGCGAGGTCTTGTCTGTTCCGCGAATGACACCGCCGCCGATGACCTCCACCGTCAAGGTGTTGTCATCGACATCCGTCGCCGATGCACGGGTCGCACGATAGGATGCCATCACGGACATCGGGGTAATCAATTCCGTTCCCGAAGAGGAACCGGGGTCCTGCGGCTCGGGGTCGGGTCCGGGACCGGGACCGGGATCAGGACCCGGATCGATGCCGTCTCCCGTCACCTCTTCCGTCGTGCCATAGAAGTCGCCGATGGAAGGACCGTTCTGCACGACCGCCTTGAAGGAAACGACCAACAGGGAGTCGTTCTGGAAGGCTCCCGTGTGGGGCGTCAACAAATCCGCTCCCATATACTCGTTGTTGCCCAACTTGATATAGCCGTCTTTGCCGTACACCCAGGCGTGCTCCTGTCCCTCGATCAAGGTGGAGGAAAAGCCCTTTCCTTTCTGTGCGTTGTTCCAGTTGTCCATCAGGACATCATTGATGGTCTCATTGGGCGCAGCCGAACCGTTCAGCCAGGAAAAATCACAGGCGATACGGGGAAGCAAGCCCTGACCGACCACAAAGAAATTGCCCAGGTGGATATCCGGTGCCGTCAGCATCAGCACGCCGGTACGGCGCTCATACACCGCATCTTCGGAGATAGGACCGGCAGTCACGCTGATTTTCCAGACGCCGTCCCCCACGGATTGGGGCTGTGTCACCTGCGCCCAGGCCGGCACATTTCCGTCCTGCCACTTGGCGTTGAAACTGACGCTACTCTTAATATATAAGGTAACGCTGCCTCCCTTGACGGGAATGAAAGCCTGTTTCAGCGGAGTGTCGCTCCCGGGAGAATCATAAACTTGGATATACTCGCTGCGCTCGGCATTGGGGTCTGTTTTCTTGCAGGAAAGGAGCAGGAAAAAGGCCGGCAGCAGCAAGGCAAAAGATAATGTTATCGCTTTTCTCATCGCTGATTGATTTACTTGGACATATCAAAATCCACAAGGATGGGCCTGTGGTCCGAAGGATAACAGAAGTGCTGGGTATCGACTTCCGGGTCATAGATGGGGCTGGCGACAGGATTGCACCAGGCATCTTTGATGGTAAGGCTCGTAGAAGTCACGCGGCGCATCATCGCCTCGCTTCCATACATAATGTCAATACGGCCCATACCGCCGGTCGAAGTGAGGAAACGGCCTTCACCCTTATAAGGAGAACCGGCCCCTTCCCGCGTCATATCATACAACTGACGCCCATACGAGGAAGAACGGAACACCTGGTGGGCATACACCCATTTTTCTTTGGTATCCTGATAGACCTCATAATAGTCGTAATAAGGCACATCGATGGGAGAGATGGCATTGGTATCGCCCATCAGTAACCAGTTGGGCTGGCCGGAATATGCCTTGACTGTCTTGGTCATAATGCTCTGGGCCTCATATTTTTCATAGTCACGCCCTTCCTGTGCCGCGCGGCTTGCCGGCGTGTCCCGTCCAGGCCAGAAAATCTGGGGCCACAAATGGCAGGTCACGATATTGATGACCTGGCCATAAGAGGTAATCTGGAAATGTCCCGCACCGTGCTGGACCGGCTGGCCGGATGTATTGCCTTCAACGATACGCCGCACCGTCGTGATGTTCGTCTTGGAAGTGACGACTTGGGGATAATTGTCCCGCCAGCCGCTGACAGCGGAATAATTGTGGCCCCAACGCTTGGCAAGCGCTGACCATTTGGCATCCACATAAGCCGTCGTGGCATCGGAAGAGATACGGTCGCCCTTCTTTCCGGTGAACAAAGGCCACTCGCTTTGAGAGGCCGCTTGGGATGTCCCCGTCTTGTAGATACTCTGCGACTCGCAGAAGATGCACACATCCGGGTCATATTTCTTCACCCAGGCGACAAAGTTGTCGAAATCGTTGCCCTGGTCGGCCCACATTCCGTTTTGGACATTGTACACCATCACGCGCAGACGCTGGGTCGGAACCTGCTTGCGGACACGGATTTCAATGTTGTCCACAAAATGTCCGTGTTTGATGGAGGTCTCGGTATCGACGCCCCACAAGCCGAAAGTAGTGGTCGGCGTGACATTAACGATTTTCATCTGCAGGTGGTGCCAGCCATCCTTATATTCATCAGAAGTGGGCGCCTTGATATCTCCGCGCGTCATCGTACAGGTGTTCAGGAAGCCGTGCGTATAGGTGTTGTTTCCTTCAATCGCCGTCGATAACTCCAGCGGATTTCCATCAATCAGCACTTCGGTAACCATACCGTTTTCATTGACGTGGGTGCTGAAAATATCTTCGGTTCCATAGCGGAAGCAGAAATCGTAGGAAACGGTCGCTTCATAATAATCACCTTCCTTCAAACTGGAGAACAAAGCCGGCTGAACGGCTCCGCGCGTCTCATCCGCAGCCCCGCAGCACACACAGCCCTGGAATTCCTGGCAACGATAGAGATAGGAATAGTCGCCGATATTGCGGCTCTTGACATATTCCTTACTGACGCTGGGACGTTCCCAGACGGTCCATCCATTGACGGAAGCCCAGTTGGCCTGAATCAGTGCAGAGCCCGGTGTCGCGTTGCCGATTTTCACGAAAGCGTTCTCGCGGCCCGTACGCTCGGTGGGGTTTTCGTTGGGATTGGTGGAGGCGGTCGGAGCATAAGCACATTGCGCGCTGTTTCCTTTCACGTGTCCGCCCCATACGAAATTGTCGAAATGCTCGAAAAAGACGAGGTCGGCATCCGGGGCATAATCGTACGAGAACGATTTGATTTCACCCGCGGCGACGGCAAAGGCAGGAATCGCAAAAACCTGTCCCTTGTGATCCATATCGGTCACGGTAAGGGTCAGGCCGGAAGCATAACTTCCTTTGGAGAGCAAGAGATAAAAATGCGTGCCCGCCGCCGTCAGCGCAACGCCTTCCCCTTCGTTGGTACAGTTGAGGTTGACGAAGTTGACGCCTTCATCCAAGGTATAACCGTTCTCCAGCGAATAGGACGCGACGCCGGCGAGGTTGTTGTCATTGCTTTCGCCGGACGCTTTGTTCTCGATGTGGACGGAAGCGATTTTCGCAGAGCCTTTGAGGGTGATATCCAACGCGGAAATGACCTCTTTGAAGGACATTCGGTTGCCCGTCGCTTCGCTGAACTCGGCAAACATAGGATAGTTTGCCAGTTCCTGCGCCGTTTTCCCGTAGAATTGGGAATAAGGGATTATCAGGTCCTTCAGGGGATAATTGCCGTCGGCGACGAACCAGAACTTGGAACCTTCCGGATAGCAGAACATCTTGTAGGTACCAGTCGCAGACTCGGGCACATCCAGATAGGCCGTACCATCACCGCCGATAACGGGATGGAACACCTCGGACTTGACATAAATCTCATCTTCTGAAGAGAAATGATGCGCGCTTCCCCCGACTTTCTTTCTCAGGCTTTCATTATCGGTAGCCAGCACAAAACGCGCAAGACCGCCCTCCGGAACCAACGGAAGAACGGCCTCTTGCTCAATGCCTCCCCCTTGGGCATACACCACCTTCTTGTCGGCTTGACAGGCGGAAAAAGCCCACGACAAGACTACGGAGGCCATTGACAAGATAACGATTTTTCTTACTTTCATAAAAAGACCAATTATCAAATTTCAGACAAATTTAGATATTATTTAAAAAAGAAACAAGCCCCTCCCCACAAAAAAAACGGACAAAACTACTCCTCAACCAGATATACATCCTCTCCGTCCGCGTGGAAATGCCATTTCTCGCGGGCGTACTGTTCGGCGGCATCGGTCCCCGACTGCATCTCGGAGATACCTTCGTCCAACGCTTTGATTTTCTCTTCCAAGTCCTGAATTTCACTGTTCTGGGAGCGTTCTTCAAACATTCCGCCCACCCAAGTGATGACATTGTTTTTACGGATGAGCAAGAAGATGACGAGCGCCAGAATCAGGAGAACCCAAAATCTTTTATGTCCGTCCTTCCACCAAGAAAACCATTTTTTCATTTGCATACTCAGTTTTTGTATTTTCCAACAAAAATAGTTACTTTTGTCAAAACTTACAATAAAATCTAAGCAATATGAAACCTACTCTTTTAGTTCTTGCAGCCGGAATGGGAAGCCGTTACGGCGGACTCAAACAAATGGACGGTCTCGGCCCGTCGGGAGAAACCATCATCGATTATTCCATCTACGATGCGGTACAAGCCGGATTCGGCAAAGTGGTGTATGTCGTCCGCGAGTATTTCCGGGCCGATATGGAGAAAACGGTCCGCGAGAAATACAAGAATGTGAAATGCATTGACGGGACGCCTCTCGAATTCGACTTCGTCGTTCAGGAACTCGACAAAATTCCCGCCGGATACAGCCTCAACCCCGAGCGCCAGAAACCCTGGGGCACCGCCCACGCCGTGCTGATGGGGAAAGAGGTCATCAACGAGCCTTTCGCCGTCATCAACGGGGACGACTACTATGGCAAAGAGTCTTTCCAAATCCTGGGCGACTGGCTGCGAGCTCACGAGAAATCGACGGGTTGCTACACCCTCATCGGTTTTGAACTGGACAACACCCTGTCCGAGAGCGGCGGTGTGAGCCGGGGCATCGGAACGGCCAACGCCGAAGGCATCCTCACCCACGTGGAAGAGCATCACAACATCGCCCGCGAGGCGGACGGCAAGATTTATGGCAACAACGCCAAGGGCGAGAAAGTATGCCTGCCCGACAAGGCCCTCTGTTCCATGAATATGTGGGGCTTCACCCCGGATTATTTCGACAAGAGCGAGAAGATTTTCGCAGGATTCATTGAGAAGAACATCAATGAGTTGAAGGCCGAATTCTATATTCCTTACGCCATCGACTGCATGATTAAGGACGGCAGTGCCAAGACCGAATTGCTGGCCACGCCTTCCCGCTGGTTCGGCGTCACCTTTAAGGAAGACCGTCCGGGCGTCGTCGCGAAATTCCAGGAATTTGCCGACAAGGGCGTTTATCCCACTCCCCTGTACAAATAGTTCCCTTCGCGGCTCGCCTACGATGATGAAACAGAAGCGTTCACGCACTCCCTCTTTCGATCTGCTCTCGGCTTATGACTGGTTCATACCGGGGTGGATCGATTTTATGTGGATGGGGATTATGCTGGGCGTCGGTATCGTCCTTTCCGCCGTCGCATCGGTCTCTCTGGCCAAAGCCGGATTCGCCCCCATCTACATCCAGACCATCTCATACCCCCTGCTTTTTATCCCGGCGATGATGCTGGCTTCCTCTCAGAGCCGGCGCAATGTATTCCGCATCGAGCCCAAGCCTGTGGATCGTCCGGAGCAATGGAAGGCTCTGCCCGCCCTGCTGGCCGTCGTCGGTATGTTGGGCCTCGCATTCCTGTTGGACCCCCTCAACTATGTTATGCCGGAGCCGTCCGCAGACATCAAGGCGGCGATGGAAATACTGGCCGGAGGTCCCATTTTTGTCAGTCTGCTGTGCACGGCTGTTTTCGCCCCCTTCTTTGAAGAGTGGCTGTTCCGGGGTATCGTACTGCGGGGATTGCTGGGGAAACTCAAACCGGTCTGGGCCATCCTGCTTTCCGCCGTTGTCTTCGGTCTGTTTCATATGAATCTCTGGCAGGCCATTCCGGCAGCGCTGATGGGCTTGCTGCTGGGCTATGTCTATTGGAAAACCGGTTCGTTGAAACTGACGATGCTGATGCACTGCGCCAACAACACCCTGTCCGTGCTGCTGATGCACCTTCACGGGACGGATGCGAACGATACGATGTACGATTTGATTCCCAATAAGTTTTTGTACGGCGGTCTCATCGCCGCGGCTGCCGTCCTGTTGGTCGGAGCCGTGCTGTATTTCTACAAGAAAGGAGCGAACCTGCCTGCTACAGAATCGTAAAGCCTTCTTGGCGCATTTTATCGAGGGTCTCGGTGTGTCCGTCTTCTGCGACATAACCGAGGCCTTTTTCGATGACTTTCACCGCAAAGCCGGCGTTCTTGAGGTCGTTGGCCGTATTGTAGACACAATATTCGGTGGCGATGCCGACCACATACACGCTCGTCGCTTCCAAGGTAGTCAGCACTTCCGCCAGGCTTTGGTCCGCCGGATTGCGGCCGTCAAAACCGGAATATTGCTCGACGGCGGGGTCACAGCCTTTGTAGAAGGTCAATTCTTCCACGACATAGGGTTTGAGGGCGTCGTGTACCTCGCCGCCGCGGGTACCGGCCACACAGTGCGGGGGCCAGGGACCGCCCTGCTCCACGAAAGAACTGTGGTTGGCGGGATGGTGGTCACAGACAAAGAGCACGGGAATGTCAGGGTTGGCTTCTATGAGTTTTTGGGTATATTCGACCGCCTCGACGGAATGACCGCAGGCCAGCGAGCCGCCGTCAATGAAGTCATAAAGTTCGTCCACCACGACGAGGGCGGCACCCTTTTCCATTTTCACTGTTTTTTCACTGTTGCAGGACATAGCCATCAAAAGAAATAAAGGAAGGATTTTAGCGAGCGTTTTCATTCTCATAGTGATTATTGATATCTTTGACCAAACGGTCGATAATATCGAGTTTGGTGCTGTATAAATCATCGGAAATATCGACTTTGTAGTAGTGAGGATTGATAAGCCGGCGTTCGCTGGGACTCAAGCGGCTGAGGTTGGCCTGATAGTAGGCTTTTTTCTCGGCCAGGGTCTCCTGCGGATAGCAACGGACTCCGTTTTCTATCATTTTCTGCTGGAGCGGCTTGGCGTGATAGGCACCTGCCTCAAAGGTCTTGTATTTGTAACGGTCGTTCTCATCACAGATGGTGAAACTCTCCCCCGCCTCAATCTGCTGGCAGAGTCGGTCGCCCCGCAGGCAGGTAACGTCTGCCTTGAAGAGTTCCCCTTCGGGATAGTCCTTGCTAATGCGCCAGGTAATCTGGAAGCCCGGGTTGATGAGTTTCCCCCTGTCTTCGGAGCGTTTTAGAACGGGCTCACCGTCGATTTGCACGAGTTTATATACATTTCCGAAGCAGGGATTGGCCTTGGAAGTGGCGATGGCGTCACCCACCCCGTAGGAGTCGATGCAGGCCCCCTGCCTTTCCAAATCGGCAATCAGGTATTCGTCCAGCGAGTTGGTGGCAAAAATCTTGCACTGCCGGAGCCCGGCCTTATCCAAAATCTGACGAACTTCTACGGAAAGGTAGGCAAGGTCGCCGCTATCCAGCCGCACGCCATACAAAGGCCGGTAATCATCGTCGATGCCGGCAGCCCGGAATGCCGCAATGGCGTTCTGCACCCCGCATTTGAGGGTGTCGTAGGTATCAATCAGAAGGATGAGCGGCTCGCCCCTGTGGGACTGGATGTAGCGGTCGAAAGCCAGCCGCTCCCCGCCCACGCTGCAACCGAAAGAGGTGATGTAACTATGGGCCATCGTGCCGGTGGAACCGCAGTCCCAACCGATTCCCGTGAGGATGTTGGAGGTGTTGGCGCAACCCGCGATGATGGCGGCCTTGGCCCCGTAGATGGCAGCCCAGGGACCGTGTGCCCGGCGGGAGCCGAACTCACTCACGGGCCGGTTGGTCGCCCGGCAGACGCGGGAGGCCTTCGTGGCGACGGCCATCTGGTGGTTCATGATGCAGAGCATCGGGGTTTCAAGCACCTGCGCCTCGATCAGCGGGGCCTCGACGATGACGATGGGCTGGGAAGGAAAGGCGATTTCTCCTTCCCGCATCGCATACACATTGCCGGTGAATTTCATCCCCGCCAGATACTGACGGAAGGGCCTGTAGGCCTCTCCGGGCAGGAATTTCTCAAACCAGTCTTCACTTTTTCCGCCCAAGCCGGCAATCATTTCCAGCACCTCGTCGGTGCCGCTCACGACAGCCCAGTTGTTATTTTCAGGAGCCTTGCGGTAAAAGAGATTGAAAACGGCCATCTGGCCGGCCTTTCCGCAATCGAAGAAAGACTTTCCCATCGTGTACTGGTACTTGTCCGAGCAATAAGCGATATCCTCCAACATACGTTTGGTCAATTAAAGGGCTGCAAATTTACAATTTTTTTCCATACAATGTCACTCCATCCGCATCGTGGAGGCGGGGTCGATCCGCGAGATGAAGAGAAGCGGTATTTGAAGGATGAGGATAATGGCGGCAAAGGCGACGGCGTCAAAACCCAACAGCAGGGGCCAGTCGACCTGGGCGGGAATGTAGGAGACAAAGTAACTGGCGGGGTCCAGTTTGAGCAGGTGGAAGCGGTCCTGAATCAGGCAGAAAAGGAGGGCGAGGGCATTACCCCAGAGCAAACCTTTGCAGACGATGCCTGCGGAAAGGCGCAGGTACACGCGCCTCAACTGACGATCAGTCATCCCGAAGGCTTTGAGGGCCCCGATGGTGGAAATGCTCTCAAAGAGCAGAATAAGCAGCCCGGAAATCATATTGAAGCCGGCGACGATAATCATCAGGATCAAGATGAATACCACATTGGAGTCGATGAGATTGAGCCAGTCGAAAATCTGGGGATAGCGTTCCGTGACGGACTGACAGTAAACGGGCGTATCTTCCTCGGTGGTGTGAAGAAAGAGCAAGGTGCCTATTTCTTCTTTCATTTCCGAGGCCCGGTCCGGATGCTTGAGCAGGATTTCAAAAGCGCCAACCTGATTGGCTGTCCACCCCGCGATGCGCTGCATATCTTCCAGGGGCAGAAAAACGACCAACTTGTCTTCGGTGTCAAGGATGCCTTCGTACACCTGTTCCACTTTGAGGCGGCGGGCTTTGGTCTTTTCGCCCAGGAAATAGACGGTGAATCTGTCACCTTCTCCAATTTTGAGCAGTTGCGAGAGTTTGCGGGGAATGCGTGCACAGCCCGTACTGTCAGCACCGCCGGGAACGCCCTTGAACAGTACCCCTTGGATGGCATCGGGCGTTTTGATAATCCCGACGCGGGAGATGACGGGGATGAAGGCTTTCACTTCATCGAGGCTCCGGACAGCCTCCTCGTAGGCCGGATGGACAGGAATGGGACGTTCTTCGTCCGACAGGGAATACTGTTGGGGAAGAATCTGGACATCACCGGAGATGGTGGAAACACCAGCCCTGATTTCCCGACGGAAACCCGCCGAAATGGAGACGGCCAGGACAATGATGAAAAAACTCAGGGCGATGCAGACCAAGGGCATGCGTCCTTTGAAACGGAGTTTTCCGGCAATGAAAGTGGGCGCGCTCATAGTTTCACATCCATTTTAATCCTCCTCGATTTGGGGTAGAGGTTGTTGCAGCGGGCGCCGATGTTCTTGACAAAACCGAGGGGTATGTCTTTGTAGGTCAGCAGGAGCAGTCCTTTGGGAGCATCGGGCAGGACGAGGCTGTCGCCGTGCAGGAAGTTCAGCGCGGTCTGCTTGTCGACAGGCACGTTCGGCCAACGACTGCGGTCCAAGGCATAACTCGTCGGGCAGTCCGGCGAGGCGGCGGGGGCATAAACGCGCGCGCCGCTCACGGTGTCGCGGGCGACACGCCTTTCTCTCCCCATCATCCCATTCCGCGCTTCCTCAACGCCTGCGCTCTCCCCTGCAGTCTCAACAACATCAAGTGTTGCTATCTGATGCAAGAGCGCGCAGAACTGGCCTTCGCCGTGAACAAGTCCGGGAATCAGACGGACGGCGTGAGCCGGGGCGGCGTCAGCGTCGGCAGCATGGGCTCCCGCAGGAGCCGCGGCGTCCGATGCGGCAGCCGCGCTCAGGAGGCTCCAGAGCAAGGTTTCGCCGGCGGCTTCGGCAGCAGCGGCCTCCTGGGACATCAGGACTTTCAAATCGATGGCTTCAAACGCCCCGCTTTCCAGCAGATGGCCCACACTCCCCTCATTCTCCTGTATATTATAAGTGCAAGTCGAGTAAATCAAATAACCGCCCGGAGCGAGCGCCGGTGCGATGTCATCCAGTATGCTCCGCTGAAGGGCGGCGCATTCTTCTACCTTCTTGGGCGACCATTGTTCGACGGCCTGAGGCTCTTTGCGGAACATCCCCTCGCCCGAGCAAGGCGCATCCACGATAATGATGTCAAAATAGCCGTTCATCTGTCCCAGCCGCGCAGCTTGCGTATTGCAGACCGCTACCTGAGGGTCGCCCCAGATTTCCACATTGTCTTTCAAAATGGCGAAGCGGTGGGGATTGTATTCGTTGGCGAGCAATTCAAATCCATCTCCGAAGGCCTTGCGAAGCGAAACGGCCGCATCAGTGGTCTTTCCCCCGGGCGCAGCGCATAAATCCAGTACGCGCAAAGGGCGACGGGCCGCGATTTCCTGTATTTCCGGCCGTTGAAGAACACGGCGCAGGACTGCTCCCACGAACATAGAAGAGGCGTCCTGCACATAGTAAGCGCCGGCGTGGAAAAGCGGGTGCAAGGTATAGACGGGGCGCTTGAGCAAACGCCAGCCTTCCTCGGACCAGGGAATTTGCGTTGCCCCTTCCAGAATGGGCAGATGGGCTTTCTTCCAGGGATTGAGCCGTACGCAGGCGGGAGATTCTTCCTCCAACGCCGCCGAGAAACGCGCGAGCATCGTTTCCTCCGACAGCGATTGCCCTTGCGGCGAGCCCTTGCCGGAAAAGCGGGCAAATGAGAGGGCCATGCGCAACGACTCCCAGAAGGCGTCCGGCAGCAGCATCAGATTTTGAAGTTTTTGAGCATTTCCGGGTCGACACCCTCGGGGACACGACCTTCGCTGACAGCCACAAGTCCGTCTACAATTTTATCCATCGCCTCCTGAATTTTGCCGCCTATCATCATCTTCATCATAAAATTCAGGTCGGCTTCCAGTTTGATGGAAAAGTCCGTTACGCCGGGATTGAAGGTTGCATCGAAACTCAGGCTGAGTTTGAAGGCAAACGGAGCCCCATAATCCACCAGTTCGATACGGCTGTAAGGCGTACGCGTGAGTACTTTCGCTCCGATTTCGTAGCCTTGGACGGACACGAGTATCGAATCATAATCCGCCTTGACCATCTCTTTTTTGTCTTCCGGCAACATCATGACGAAATTGCGCATATCGACGAACATCATATAGAGTTCGATGGGAGATTTCCGCACCTGACCGTGCTTGCTGTTGTACTCGACCATAATTTTATCGTTATATAGGGCAAACATACACAATTTTTTTCACATTTGCGAACAAGTCGGGAACAAAAAGCGCAAAATTTCCTTAACTTTGTCCACTAATTCGGCCCTGCTCTTCTTTCTTAGCGCCGACAGAGAAACGATAAAAGTATGAAACGACATTTTCTATGGATCCTGATTGCCGCATTGCTCTGCGGTACTGTGTTTGCGGCATGCAACAAGCAAGACACCCCTGCTCCCATCCCTCCCGATCCTCCGTTCACGAGTCTGGAGGGCAAATATCTTCGCACGCTTGAGTCCGGGAATGATTGGGCCACTATCCTCTATACGGGTATGGGAGCGGACGGGACCATCAAGGAACTGTCCGCTCTGGTGCGATTTCCGGATTTAAGCGACGACAAGACGGCGGACGGCCTGGCCATCGGTTGCCACATCACCATCACCAGCGATGCCGAACGTCCTTCAAATTACAAGAATCTGGGATTTAAGACGGATGTTTGGGTCAGTTCCACCCTGTTGACCGGTTTGAACAAATTAGTTGTCTTTCCCGATTACGAAGGTTATGGTTCCACGGCCGGAAACCCGCATCCTTACCTGCAACGGGGACTTACGGCCCGCCAGGTGATTGCCGGTGCTAAAGCGGCCTTGGAATGGTTACAGAAGGAAAAGAATAAATCGTTGGCAAATCATTGGAAATCGGTCGCTTTCGGGTATTCCCAGGGCGGCGCCGTGGCGGCCGGCGTGGTTCGATACTATCAGGAGAACCAACTGGACGGGCTCAATTTGATAGCCGCCTCCTGCGGAGACGGACCCTACGACCCGCTGGCCACGCTCCATCAATACATCAGCGACGACAAACTCTATATGCCTGTTTCCGCCGCGCTGGTCGTGAAAGGATTGGTGGAAACAAACCCTGAAACAATGGCGCTCGGTTGCACTTACGCCGATTTTATGTCGGAAGGCTTTATCGCCACGGATATTTTCGAAGCCCTGGGTCAGAAGAAAAAAAACACGGACGATATTCACGCGCAATTGCTGGACTATTCCAAGTCGCACGACAATTTCTCGATGACGGTTTATAACACGGAGACCCAATCATTCCTTCCTTACAACGCCAAGAATACCACCCAATATCCCCAAGACAGTCAGTGGAAGTTGGCGGCAGGAGAGGCGATGAGTTATTGCACGGCCGACCAATGCTTCAACAAGGCGACCATCGATTTTTTCAAAGACGGCACAGCGCCCGCCGGTATCGCCGGGGATAAACTCAGAGCGCTGAAATCCGCTTTGGAGAAAAACAGTCTCACCTACGGCAACTGGAAGCCTGCTCAAACGACGCAACCTTCATTCCTGTTTTTTCACGCGCAGCACGACGAAGTCGTTCCTTTCTGCAATTACGAAACGGTCAAATCGGCTTGGGGAATTGACCGGCTGAAGGGATATACCTATTCCGCCGAGGACGGCACGCACGTAAATAGCGGTTTTCATTTTGTGCTCGGCGGCCTCACTTACGTCAATCCGCTTTATACCGGAACAGTAAGCCCGGGAGAAGAAGACGTAAAATAGGCGATGTACAAGATTTTCGTCGACGACAAACTCATCTGCATCTCGAACCAACGCGCGTACGAGGCGTTCTGCCGCGAATTCCACGAAGTCAATGCGGCCGGAGGGCTGGTGATGGCTTCAGCAGGAACCTTGACGGGAGCATCGACGGGCAGCCAGGAGGAGGCCCGCTACCTGTTTATCCAGCGAAACGGCCTGTGGGACCTGCCCAAAGGGCATCAGGAGCCGGGAGAAGACATCCGCGCCACCGCCCTGCGCGAGGTCAGTGAAGAGACCGGCATCCCGCTTGAGC
>CADAFY010000002.1 GCA_902787255.1 uncultured Bacteroidia bacterium | reverse complement strand
CCTGGGAAGGAAAGCCCAACCTGGTACTCATGTACTCCAATGACCTGGTGGCCGGTGGCCGCAACGCCGGCAAGGATATCCGCGAAGTCGCCAAGCTCATCCAGGTATAATCAAAAAAACGAAATGTTCTCCAATCGAAAAACAAAATGCGTGAATTGAGTAAAAAACAAAATGCGTGAATAATTTCTCGCACAACATATAAAAGAGCGTTCGTTCGCTCCCTATTCAAAAAAGAACCCCGCCTGTGTTTTGTGAGCGGGGCTTCTTTTTAGAATAGAGAGCTCTGTAAAACACTATTAAAAGACTTATTTATGAACGCTCTTAGACAACAAATCACAACTAAAACAAATGATGCAACATTGCATGACTTCAAGGCTTATCTGGAACACTCTCTCAGGGATCCTTTCACGATGAATCTCAAGGATTGCTCTCTAATGGAGGTGATTCGAGCCTGCATAAAGTCAAAGAGCAAGTTGCATCCGAACTATCGAGAGTCTCTTGGAGGGCTCATTCACAACCTCAAAATATTGGAAGAACATTATCACATCGATCTTCAGCCAGTACAAGTCACAGATGTTTTCTGGGGCTATTTCATCTCATTCTGCGAGCAACGCGGATTGAAGTTGTCAACCATTGAGACAATGTGCAACCAACTGAGATCAGTCCTTAACTGGGCAGTAAAGTACAATGCAACAGTGTCACCAACTTACACTGATTTCGACATCAAACGGCCCAGGAATCAAGAAATAGCCCTGACTGCAGACGAGGTCTCTCGTATAAGCTACTTTGACATAGACCGTTTCTATGCAGACAGGCGCTCGGACTTCCGTGAGACTATGCACAAAGTGCGAGACATGTTTGTCCTTTCATGCAACCTCTTCCAACGCCACTCTGACATGATTCGAATTGACCCCGGCTGCTTCGAACGGAACATCTTTCGCATCACCCAGCAGAAGACCGGAAACCTTGCAGTTGTCAATATTGACCTGTACAGCATCGAGCCGAAGACAACCTACAGGATACTTGAGAAGTACGGCTACAGGGCTCCTTATACGGCAACAATCGGCAACTATAACTACTATCTTCATCAGTTGATGCGTGACATCGGACTGGTGGATCCAGTGAGGATTGAGGAAAGGCGCAATGGGAAACTTGAGGCCCTTTCTGTGCCCAAATGGAAGCTTATCTCCTCCCATACGGCCAGAAGAACCGCCATCACCGTAAACGTACTCAGAGGACACAATGTGCATGAGTTGCGGCGCTGCTCTGGGCACACCGACCTCCGCGTCTTTGACAACTACGTGCGTGACTACTAAAAGAGCGGGCCAGATGGTCCGCTCTTCTCCGTTATACTAATGAATGCTCCCACGCTCTTCAATTAGTCGTACAGTCCAACATCTTCACCATCAATCTTCGGGTCGGTGATAGTTACATCCCATCCGACCAGAAGCATCTTCGCGAAGATTTGAAGAAAAGACAGCAGTTTGTGTTGCTCTTCCTTGCGTTCATTGATTGTAAATTCTACTTTCATATCTCAGTCACCTAGGGGTTAAGAGTCACAACCCTGTCACGCCCATCACCTATCCGTGTGAAATGGATAGCATTTGGCGTTATCGTAACGATGTCAAACGATTGTGTCTTGTCAGTGTAGTCGCTATCCCCATCGTTAAATGAATGATTAAGAGGGAATGAATCGGTTTCATCATTATATCCATCGCCCGGGACTGCAATAATTCCGCGATAATTCCTGTCAATTCCATCAGTTGTGGTAGTTACCGTTGGAATATCCCCCGGCTGCAAAGTTCCATTAGTTGGCACTCTTAATTCAACAACATTTTCAATAGCAACCAATTCTATGGTGTTGCCATTCAACCTTGATGCGCCAAGCATATCATAATGAATATCTCCACCTATCTCCATTATAACCCCGCAGTCTTTGACAGAAGTAAAATCGTATGTTTTGCTTCCCCCGTTTTTATAATCGGTCCAATTTCGATAAGGAACCGATTGCGATACCGTCTTGTTTTTGAAGGCGTGCAGCATCCTGTGGATGCCATACCAAAGGCTATTGGCAACTACCCTGTTAACATTCATTCGTCGCCCGGTAACTCCTTCAATAGTCGTTCTTAATGACGATATTGTGTTGTGTCCCGCAACCACTATGTTTTGATTGGGACTTGCCGTAGTCAATGCCCTGTACAAAAAATCCATTTGTAGTTTCGCCGCATTGTAGTCGTTCAAAACGTCAGCATCGCCGAAATAATCAACTGCAAGACCAACGGCCCCACTCCATCCTGTGTGCAGAACAATGAACCTTGTGTTAATCGTTTCATCGTCAAAATAGTAGTGCATCTTCTGCCAAGCGTTATACTCTGCCTTATCATCGGTAGTCCAGCCCGAAGTAAGTGCCTGCAAGGCGGAATCATCCTCATAGAGCGTATCGTAAATGATTGAATCCTCGCAATATCCGTTCAGCATCTTTTGAACAAATTGGTACTTAAATGCTATACCGGCAGCGGCTCCGGCCCCGTTGTGGTCGTGGTCTCCGCAAACCTGCTTAAAGTCTTTCCCAAGACGAGTAACGAAGTCATTGTTGAAATTAACCCATTGACTTACTGCATTGGTTAAATTGTTGGCCGATTCGTTTTCAACGTCCCCGCCGGAAATAATGGTCCTTATCCCAAGTTTCCGCCTAACGTAGTCAATAAGTTCCGCAGAATGCTTTTTATTGGTGGCATAATGCGTATCAGTGATAAAAATAAACGACTTCCCATCCGGGACACCAGCAATCCTTTTGTCAAGATATGAAAGGTAATCATACCCAACTCCTTCACCGTCAAACCAAGGAGACGGCGGGATAGACAACTTCGCAAATGCCAAACCGTCCCTCAAAGTCCTGGCAATCATGCCATTCTCATCAAAGGGCGCCGCGCTAACGGGCTTTAACGGAAAGGCGTTATACTTCTCCCCATCATAATAAACGTCAAGGGTGTCACCGTCCGACCAAGTGTTTTCGGAAGATGCTACGGAACCGTTATAATAGAGTGCCTTTTCGGCAGTTCCTCCTATTTTAAGAGTGGGATTTGTTTTGCTATTCCGGTGCGTGAATTTGATGGTAAAGCGACAGCTCTCCGATAAAACAAAACTTTCGTTTGTGATAATTTTGTCGTCAGACTCGGAAGAACCGCACTCAAGGTATTTTACATTGGATGCGATTTCCGCACGTTGCTCATTAAGGACTTCTTCCAAAGAATACGCGCCCTCTATGCTCACAACCGCCCCATTAAAGGTTTGTGCAGACAAGTCAATGTAGCCGTCCTTTGTTTTAATGGAATAAATTTTACCGAACCACGCACTGCTTCCGCTTGTCTGACCAAAACCGTTTATAACAATCTTATCGCCGCTTGCGTACTGATACGGGATAGGCTGATACCCTGACGGGGTAAGCCCGTTTGTATCCAACTCAACCCCATTTACGTAGAACCGAATCCACCCATTAACAAATGCAACCTTGATGACCTGCATGGTCGTTTGCTCTGCGTTAGGTATATCTCCGATGCCGGCGCTGGCCTGGAATAAACCAATCCATGTTGCGCCAGAATCGGCCATGCGTCCGAAAAACCTGTTCCGCGAAAATGCAAGAGCCGGGTATTTATAATTGGGATTGGTCGGATGCTGCCTGTATGCGAAACTGTATAAGTTATTTGTTCCTCCCGTCGAATGGCCGGTGGCAATGTCCTTGTTCGCGTCAATGAGAGTCGTGGACACGCAGATTTCCACGAAGTCCCCGTCCCGCTCCAGGGTGATGGGGCTGTTCAGCGTCATCACGTCGTCAACACCGTCAAAGACGTATGCCTTGCGGCCGGAGAAGGTGATGGGGTAGAGCTTCTCTTCGACCTCATTCTTGAAGTACAGCAGGTTTTGACCTAATTGACTGATCTTCTCATCCAGCACTTTGCCCTGGCGAGCGGCCAGGGGAAGCTGGGTGCTGTCGGAGTCCAGGGAATCCACCGGCTCCAGATTGCCAATCTTGCCCACCAGGCTCCAGCTAGGGCTGTCCGGGCCGTTATAGCGGTAGACGGAGCCGTTATCGGAGTCGGAGGAAGCAATGACTACCACCATACCGGGCCGGATGGGCCGGCCGGTGAGATCGGAGACCGGGCTGGTATCGGCATTCATTGCGGCCACGCTGGCGTAGATCTTACTGAGCACAAGGGCCGCGCCCTGCTGCAGCCAAAGTTCATTCAGGGCGATAAGGGTGTCATACATGATGCCACCAGCCCGCTCCGGGTCGATGCTGTTCAGGGCAGTCTCATTGCGGAGAGCTGCAGCACGTGCAAGTATTTCGTTAATGTTTGCCATATCTGTTAACTAACATTAGTAAACCAATAGTAACTGTTGGAGGGTTGCCGCTCCGGCGAGTCTGACCACCGTATTGAGCGGAGTGAGCGACATTTCAAGGACACCGGTAGACACCTCGTCAGAGAACGTTACCCGGACAGCCTGTGCTTCCCAGAAGTAAGCGCTCCATTCACTGTTGGAGTCCTGACGTGAGGTCATAAGAGGGATAAGGAAGGTAAACGACTTCAAACGAAGCTCCGCTACATGCTCGGCCGACAGGTCGGAGAAAGAAATGCTTCCGAAAGTGCTGTAGGTAGCCTCCGTGATGGCCATGACGATATCGCAGAACCAGAAACCATTCTTACGGATAAGCTTGCCGGATGAGAACAGAGGAGAAGACGTCGTGCCGATGTAGACGACATCATCGGAGTCTTCCTCCTGGTTTTCGTTTTTGTGCAGTCTTTCGACGCTTGCCACATTTACTCCTCCGGTGCGGCCGTTCCCGTCGATGTACGCATAGCGGGTTGCCCAGCAATCACGAGTGGTGCCGTCTTTGAAGACACGCTCTCCGCTTGTCTGTTCAGAAACATGGAAATATAGGGGTGTCCCAATACGACCGGATTGAGAGCCGGCCATCACAGGCAGCACCTCTCCATTAAGGACTACCACTCCGGCATCCCATTCATACTGCGCGTCTGAGCGCGAATACTGAATATTTACCCCTTGAAGAATGGCATTGAGGATGTCGCTCTCCTGGTTCATGAGTGCCCTGGCAATGCACGCAAACATGCCCTTGGAGGCATCCTGCATAAAGTCAAAATCTCCAAGATAGATGGGCTGCTGGCCAGCAAAAGTAAGTAACCTATTCATATACTTCTATGTTAAATTTTGTTCCGGCAAACCGGTAATAATTGACCCAATTGGTGATAACTGCAATATCCTCCTCTGACAGCGCCGCAGGTACGTGTACCGTGAAGCTTCCGGATATCTTGTCATGGCTGAAGCTGTTTAGCGTGATATCCGCTTCCGGATCCTCTCCCCGGAAGGAGTCATAGACCGGCGCAAATCCCTCTGAAATGAAGGACAGGAATACCCTGTCATTCACCACGTCAGTGATGTAAATGGCGTTGTATTCAAAGAAGAAAAGACCGTTCAAAAACCGTTCAAGGAAGTCCGTAAAGGAGTTATGTGCCAGCTGCGTATCTACGCCTTCCTTATATGCCAGGAAAGCCGCCTGCAGCTGCTTTACCGGATAAAGAAGAGCTCGCAGGAAGGCATAGATAGACCTCTTCCTCAGCACCGGAGGAAGCAGGTGGATAATCCATTTATCTACGTCAAAGCGATAAAACATAGCTGATGCTGTTTCTCAAATTGTTGGACACGAAAGAACCTCCCACACTCACGTAGTTGTTTCCGGATACCGGTGAGTATTCGTCACCGGCTGCCGTTTTCACTGACACGCTCGTCAGGGACACGTCAATCACCCCAGCTGCGCCCTGCACGGCATCCACCAGCTTCGTTTTGTTCAGGGCACCGCCGTAGACTATGCCGTTTAAATAGCTGTTGATGGCCTCTTCAACAGGATACACCGTAGGGTCTGCAATAAGCTTCCCTTCCGACGTGATGACCTGCGGGTCGTACTGAACAGCCATGACCACCCGGACCAGATCCGGAGAGAAGCTGTCCGTCTGCAGGAGCACTCCCGCCGGCTTCCGCTCGCGCAGGTAAGCGTCGAAGGCCGATAACTCGGCGCTGGAGAGAGCTGCCGGAGAGCCGGAGCCGTTATCCTTCGATGCCAGCACGTAAACCATGCCGCCCAGGTCCCTGCAGGCGGCGAACTTCACAATCTGCTTGCTTTCATCTACCACTGGATAGACAAACTGCTGCGTCTGCTCGTCGAAGACAAGGGCGTCGCCGTACTGGAACTCCAGGGATATCTTGTGATACCAGGGGATGGATGCCACCGCAGCCTGGGCTATCTTGGCGTCAACGTCTTCCTTGAAGGCGTCGAAGAGCGTCTCCAGCACGTAGATGGCAGCTGCTACGATCGAGAACCAGATGGACTCCAGGCTCACCGTGCTGAAGGTGTCTTCAAAGGCGGCTCCAGCCGGGAAGCCGTAGCGCTCTATTATCGTGGGGTCTGCCATGAACTGCTGCGTCATGGCGCCTTTTATCTGTCGGATAGTCCTTGCCATATTAAGTGAATTCTAATGTAAACTCTTCCGTGAAAATGCGCTGCCGGATCTCTCCCTCGCCATCGTAAGCAGTGGCCGGCTTGATGCCGTACTTCCGTACATAGTTCTGCAGATAGGCGTCGAATACCACATCAGGGCACTGCAGCACCTGCCCCACGGCCAGCTCCGCCGTCATGGCCAGCCCGTTGGCGCGGGCAATACCCGGCAGGCCGGAGATGTCTCCGTAGACCTGCAGGGCGATATCGGATAGCGTCTGGCGCTTGAGTACGGTTACTTTCATCCTATTGGATCTTTAAATGAAACCACTTTCCTCTCCTTGCGTACAGTACGATGCCCACGAGGATGGCACCACAAAGGGCTGCGGCATACACATACCAGGGCATGAAGCCCTTTACCTTTCCGTTTACCACTTTCTTCTGCTCCGTGTAGATGACGCTGCCGGCCTCCTTGACCTCCGTGCTGTCCATCTGCTGCTTGACCTTCGTCTGCGTCTCCCTCGATGAGCCGGCCGAAGCTTCGGAGTGGTGAGTGGTCGTGGTGGTGACCCGCTCCTTCACATGCTGGGCTCCGGTAGAGTCCGGATCAGACAATACCTCCCTGACGGATACCTGGTCGGTCCACGCCTGCATACTCTTCCACTCCTGCAGGGCCTGGTTCACGTACTGCTCCGTCCATTTCTTCATGGAAGTGTTTTCCAAGCTCTGCTCCTGGGTTAAAGCCACGGCAGTCTGCTCACCGTGGTAATGACGCGGTGAGCAGCCTGCGATGGCCGATAAACACACAAAAAAAAGTGAAATGTACCTACGCATAGATACTATATCTTTTCGCCGGCATACCGGCGGTTATACAAGATTTGTCCGCGCTGGCGTCCTTTCCTTTTGTGGCTCACGTGCACGAAGGTGGGATAGAGGATGAGCTGGTCAAACGGAAGTTTAAGGGAAACAATGCGCCGGGCGATATCAAGAGGGAGAAAGAACGGGCTCCGGATGTCGGATGCCTCTCCCTTCCGGTGCTGCGACGTCTCCACGCCGCCTACCATCTCATTGAGCTTCCTGCAGCGGTATCCGGACTCGACGATAAGCAGAGCGGCCAGGGAGTCCCGAAGGGGCTGCAGCACGTTAATGGTGAGCCGGCGGATAGCATCGCCCACCTCTGCAGAAGGAATCGTGTTTTCAATCCCTTCCCGGATGGCCGTGTCGGAGTGCTCGAACTCCGAAAAGGAAAAATTCTTTGAGATGTTACCCATAGTTAGTCCTCCTTTTTCAGCTCCTTCTCTACGGTTTCAGCGTGTTCCTGGTACTGCTGCAGGTAAGGGATTTTCTTAATCATCTCAAAACTGAGCACGTAGAAAAGAAACTTGATTCCCTTGCTATTGGGCAGCAGCTTGTGGGCATTCCTCAGGATATTGACAAAGTAGAAATAGATGATGGCATAGACCACCCCGCTGATGCACTGGATGGCTCCGTCCGGATTGCCCATCTTCTCGCCCACCAGGTAGATGGACAGCACAATGACGTAGAAGACCAGCGTCTCCAGAATGCAGCGGAAAAACTTCTTCAGGCTGAACTTCTCTCCCTGGACTCCAACGCCGGCAACAAGGCCGAAGATGCAGTTGAGAAGGAAGACAAAGAAGATCACGAAGACCACATCCTTCAGAGGCGCAAAATAGCCCACCAGCACACTGGAAATGCTGATGATAAGATTTCTCAAAGTATCATACATATCTCGCATCGATTTTAATGGTTTTGTCTGTCACTTGCACGTCCTTGACCTTCTGGCCGTCCATCTCCAGCTGCTCCCGGATCTCGCGGGACCAGGAAAGCCGGTCGTTATCCAGCAGCATCCGGTCAATGCCGACACCCACCGACACGTCGTCCTTCAGGTCACCCTTGTGGAAGATCAGGATCAGCGCCTGGTTCTGGTGAAGGATATCACCAACCACCAGTCCGGACTGGATCCGGCCGGAAGCATCGGTGACAACCTTGATATCCAGGTCGTAGTCTGTCATTTGTATCCCGTTCATTGCATCAGTGTTTTATGGTTTCGTCTTCATAGTCGGCCTTGTCAAGCGCGGCCGCCTTGCTGGCAGTGGCCGGCACGTTGACCGGATTGGCATTGGGGTAAGCTCCGCATACAACTCCGCCGGTAGGGATGGTATGGGTGTGGCTGTTGAAGGCTTTCACCAGGTCATTGATTTTCTCTGTCAACTCCCGTATATTGATGAGCCCTCCCAGCTTCCCTCCGTTGAACTCTATGCGCTCAACGGCATCCACCGACAGGACGGCCAGCTGCGAGAGGTCGCCGGAGAGGGAACCGACGATGACCGCCGTGTCCTTCCTGGGCACGATGAGCATCTGTGCGTCATCCGAAGCTTCAGATGCGCGGAGACGCACGCCGGAGACATCCATCGAGCCGAAGCGCACGGTGCAGGTGGTGTCTTCCACGGACACCACGATGCCCTGGTACACGGTGATGGGCGCCGGGCCTACCGCCGCCTGCAGATTCCGTATGAGCCTCTCTTCCTGTGTCATCGCATTAAACCAGTCTATAGCCCAGCTCCACGGTGCGCTTGCCGCCGTCGGCGCTGAACTCCGTCGTGACGGCCCTTACGTAGTACGAGCCGTTCTTATAAGCATAGTCCCGGTCGTAGAGCTCCGCCTTGTCTCCGGGCTTGATGTAAGGCACCAGCCAGGTAACGATATTACCGTCGTAACCGTCGAAAGTGAGGCGCTTGTGCTCACTCTCGCCGCGAAGGTTCATCGAATCGTCATCGCTGGAGGCGCACTTCACCACCACCTTGTCTCCGCCGGTGGTTCCGTACTCCCTCTCCTTCACCTTTCCGTCAGGGAGAAGCGCCTTCACGACCACCCTCACACGCCGGTCTTCCGTCCGCCGGTAAGTGAGGTCGCAATCCTGCACGTTCTGGGTAAAATCGTAAAGGATGGTGTTTCCTACCTTCTCCCCTGGAGCGTGCACGTGCAGCGTGCCGTCCTGTATGTAGATATCGGCCCCGCACTCCTCCTGGATCTTCCGAAGAACGTCGTAGCCTGTAGCGCTGTTGATGACGAACTTCTCATACTTCCAGCTGTAGGAGCAATCCACCTTGAAGCCGCCTCCGACACCCTGGACAACAAGATCCAGGAGTGATTCTAGGGAGACGTTTTTCAGCTGCTTGTCTTCCAGGGCCTTCCGGAAGAGAAATAGGTCATCCTCGCACTCCAGGGTGATGGCGCCGTTATCGGAGCCGATGCGCTGCACCCATCCCTCGAACTCCTGCACCATGCCGATTTCCTCATAGCCCAGGTTGATGACTATCCGGTCTCCCCGGTGGATCTTCTCTTCTATGTCAAGGGCGATGTTGTACTCGGCACCTGGAAGCGTGACCACGGCACTGTCTGCAAGCTGCTCGACGGAGCGGATGATTTCCACCTTCTCCACCATGCCCAGCTTGTAGCTGCCGACCTCTATGTCAAACTTCATCGTAAACATCGCCTAAATCTGTTTCAAATCTTCTTTCCGGAGCAGCAGTTTGTAGATATCATCGCTCACCGCGTCGATGGTATAGGCCTGGTTAGCCTTTCCGGAGGTGAAGGGGATATTCCAGGATTCTACCACGATCTGCGTGATGGAAAAAAGCTCCATCTGGGGGGACTTCACCAGAACCTTCCCGGCCTCGCAGTAGGAGCGGAGCGTCTTCACATCTTCGGAGGGATACCGTCCACCTTCACCCATCAGGATGCCGGAGATACTGACACGGAAGTCTCCCTGGGCCCAGCGCTCCTTGATGGTGCCGCGCACCTCTCCCTTGGAGACCTGCTTTTTCACCAGCACGTTGGAGCCCTGGATGGTAACTTGGGGCTCATAGGGAAGCAGCCACCAGGGGCCGCCTTCCACCGCGAAGTAGAGCGGGAAAACCATCGGGACGCCTTTGGCATTGGTGACCAGCAAGTCGGCCAGCTCCTCATCCGACAGGGTATCCAGCGGATCCATCTCCGGAACCGCTCCTGCCTGCGCTACCGGGTTGAACAGCATGTACGGGGTTTTGATTTTCCGGTACATCTCCTCCAATATGAACCTGTATTCACTCATCGCGCTGCGCTTACTGCAATTTCAAGGGAACGGTTGACACTCTCCAGCACGGCATCCCGGATCTGCCGGAAGTCCTGGTTGCTGGTATTGTTTATGTTGACATCCTCGAAGAATTTCCCGATGTTCACAACGATGGAGGTGTTACGGGTGCCTCCGGTGGTGATGGCATTGGCCGTGGACTTGGCCGAAGCTCCGGAGCCAGCGCCGCCGGCCGCAGGCATACCAAGAGCAGACGCGCCGGCACCTCCTGCCGCCTTCGGCTCGCTGATGGTATCCTTCGCAGCCTGCTTTGCCCGCTCGGCGGCCAGGTGCGAGTCGTAAACTCCAGATATGCCGGCTGCCAGGTTACGGGTAGCCGCCACGGCATTCTGCCCGGCGGTTATACCGGTGAACTCCTTCGCCCCGGTCTTCGCAGCCTCCCAAGCTCCGGAGAAGTCTCCATTGAAGAGCTTGCCGATAGCCTGCCCAAGGTGGCCGATTCCGTTGATTATGCCCATAATCCTGTCCAGGACATACTGCTTCAGGATGTTCCCGAAACCCTTCACGGTATCCCATACCGTCAGAATGACGGCCCGGAAGCCGGCGAACTTGTTCCAGCAGGCTATGACAGCTGCAGTAACCGCAGCAATCGCACCCACAATAAGTCCAAACGGGTTCAGGTTCATCACCGCGATGAGCACCTTGAAAACGGCCGAAAGGGCACCGGTGGCAATCGCGGCCAGATTGGTTGCAACGGTATAGCCGGCAATGGCTATTCCCAGGTATTTGACTACAGGGATGATGGTTTCCAAATGCTGGGAGGCCCAGGTTGCTACTTTGGATATGTAGTCCAGGCCTTTCCCCAGCGCATTAAGTACAGGTATGATAAAAGGCTGAATGACGTTGTAGAGCTCCAGGAGCACGCTTACCAGCTTTCCCTTCAGCTGCTCGAAGGCACCAAAAGATGTTTCGGCAATCTTCTCCGTCATATTGGCGAACTTGCCGCCTTCACCAGTGGCCCGCTGGAAGGCAGCCCTCACCATGTCGAAGGTGACGAGCCCCTTGGACATGTCATCTTTAAGCTGTGCCACGGACTTCCCGGTGAGCTCCGCCATATCCATGAGCGGGTTATAACCGGCATTGATGAGCTGCAGCAGGTCCTGCCCCTGCAGCTTGCCGGCGCTGCTGATCTGGCCGAAGACAAGAGCCAGCTGCTGGAGCTTATTCTTGTCTCCGCCGGCCACGTCGCCCAGCATCTTCAGGTCATCCACAACAGTCTCCACGCTCACACCGAAGCCCAGCATGGTCTTCGTGGCATTCTGCGTCGTGCTGCGGTCCCAGAGCGTGGTATCAGCATACTTGTTAATTTCGCCCAGCATCTTGGCAGCTTTCTCTTCGCTTCCCACCAGCACATTGAAGGCGGTGGCCGTCTTTTCGGCCTCCATCCCCATCTTCGACACGACGCCGATTCCCGCCGTTATAGCCACGATCGGATTCGTTATGAACTCTGCACCCGGCAGGGAGCGGAAAGCCTGCCCAAGGCCTTTTTTGAGGCCCGAAGACAGCTTTGTGGCAGAACGGTCGGCAGCATCCAGGCTGCCTTGCACGGCATCTATCTTGGATATGACCTGGCCGTCTCCCTGAGCGGCCAGCTCTATGATATACTTGGCGATGTTCATGTGGTCTTACTCTCTGACTGGCGAATATGCTTTAGCTGTGCGATGGTCTGGGCCCACTGCTGGTCCGAAAGTCCGTCCGGATCCATGTGAAGGTAGTATCGTATGAGCGTGTCGAAGTACCCCACCATGTCAGCCTCCGGCCGGCCGTCGGCCAGCTCTATAGCTTTTTTATTTCAGCCTCCTTCGTTTCACCAAGTGCTCCCAGAATGGGAACGGCCGCGAAGAAATAAGCGTCATCCTCCTGGAACTCCATGTCACCGTCTATCCAGCACTGCCTCATCATGATTTCAACGTATTTGACGGAATCCTTCATCTGATTGGAGCCGGCTAAGGCAAAAGAGATATCCTTTCTGGAAGGCTTATGAAAAACGGCCTTCTTGTCTTCGCAGGAGATCTCGAAGATCTCCCCGTATTTTTCTTTCCAGCTTTTAAGCTGCTCTTCTGTGTAGGTAAACATTTTTCTGTGTGTGTTAAAATGGTGTTTGAATGGTATTATAACAGGCGGGGCCGCAATGGCAACGGCCCCTCCCGTCTTACACGTAATTGTCGATGACGTCCAGCATCACCAGGGGAAGCTCGATCTCCATGAACCTGTCATTCTGGTTCATGCTCTTCGGCTTGGAGGTGATTTCCACGCCGGAGAGAAGATCCGTCCGGATGATATCACCCTTTGAGGGGTTGCCATAGGACACGACGATGTTGAAGCTCACATCCAGCACGTCTCCGCCGGCGGCTGCGCTGAGCGCTTCCAGCTCGGACTGCAGGATGCGGATGGAGCCTTCGTAGGACTTGTTCCCGCGCTGGATGCCGTGAGGCTTGTTGCCCTTGGCATAGAGCGCCTCCTTCTCCTGCGATGCGGTATAGCTGACACCACGGATGCCGGTGACGTCACGGCCAGCCATCACAACAGTGACGTCTGCCCATTCGTATTCTCTGCTGTCAAACATAAGGCATTAGTTTTTGGTTGTGAGGAAACCGATATTCACGACGATCTCGCGGCCATAGCCGAAAGGACGGACCTTCAGCGTGCCTTCCACCCTGGAGGTGGCCAGGACGTTCTGCGCCGGGTCGATGTAGAACTTGCAGCCGCTGCCGTCTACTACGGAGAGCTCGCCGGCTGCGGTCATTTGGTTGTTGATGGCATCCACTACGGCTGCCTGCCAGCTCTTGAGGACCGGCTGCTGCATGGTGCCGTCGGTGTTCAACTCGATCTCATCCAGCAGGGACTGCAGCATGGTCAGGTAGGCGATGCGAGCGGCCTTGTCAACGGTCCGGCGGGCCGTGAGGTGGGCGTAGTCGTCGGTGCCGGCCACTGCCAGGTGGTCATCCACCATGTAATAGCCGGTAAGGCCGACATAGATGCGGGGAGTGATGTACCCCTTTGCGTAGAGGGCATCCACCACGGACATGGCCTCATCCACGGAGGCGGAGCCGATGAACATCTCCACCGGAGCCAGGGGACCGGAGGCCACGCGGCCGATGTTACGCTGCACGGGAGCGGAAGCGATGCGCCCGGCCAGCGTGCCAACAGCTGCGTTGATGGAAGCGGTCACCACGTCACCGATGAAGACACCCACGCGGTTGTAGGCCAGGGCCGTGAGGTCCGGAGCGTCAGCTGCAGAGCTGAAGTGACGGCCTTCAAGGATGACGAAGATGGGAGCGTACAGGCTGTCTGCCGCCCAGGTGGCCAGGGCCTGCGCCTTGGGCATGGCGGTGAGCACGTCCGGATCCAGTCCGTCCGTCACCGTCACGGAGGCGGTGGAAGCGGATGCCACGATAAGGCCGCGCAGAGCGCCGCGCAGGGACTGCAGGATGGCCTTCATGGGGCCGTTATCCACATCCAGCACGGTGGTCATGGCGGTGGCCTCGATACCGATGAGGTAGACGGGCGTGCCCTCTTCCGCCTCCGCGTAGAACTGCTTCACCAGCTCCACGATGCGGGCGTTATTGGTGGTGTTGATGCCGAGGGCCTCCAGGTCATCCGGCCGTACCAGACGGTAAGTCTTGCCCAGCACGAAAGTGGTGGAGACGGCCGTAGCGCCCAGCACGACCAGACCCAGCAGGCCGTCCTGATTCTCCGGAACCGTTCCCAGCAGACCGTTCAGATAGTTGATTCTTACTCTCGGAAGCATGATTTGGTCGAATTAAAGAAGCCGCCCCCGGAGGGGCCGGAGGCGGCTCGGTTCAACATTCCGGCGGCTATTCAGTCACCGTGATGATTGCCAGCACTTCCTGCTTCCCGTTGGTGGCCTTGAGGATGGTCTGGCCGGCTGCTACGCCGGTGACGGTCACAGCTGCGCCGACGGCCGTGTCGATGGTGGCGACGGTCTCGTCGATCACCTCCCACTTGGTGGCAGCAGACTCGCTGCTGGGAGTGGCGGTGGCGGTCACCTCCTGGGTGCCGTCCTTGGCGATGTCGATAGACGTGTCATCCAGGGAGAGGGCAGTCACGGCAGTGGCGGTGTCGGTCTTGATGGCGTACACACCCTTCTTGTCGTAGCGACGGATAGCGCCGCCGACACGCACGAGGAAGGAATAGACGTCACCGTAGTAGATGGGATTGTCGATCTGGTCGAACATGATCACCTCGCCCAGGGCACGGCTCAGGGACTCACGCTGCCAGGCCAGGCCGCCGGCCAGGTCGGTGGTAGCGCCGTCGGCGCCGTAGTCCTTGATGGTGCCGTCGGCCGCGAAGCGGTAGACGGTGCTGCGCACCATCACCTCGAAGCCGTAGAGCATACCCATCACGCCGCGCTTGACGTCGGCCGCCTGGAAGAAACCGATGGCCTGGGTCTGGGTCATGCCGTCCAGCAGCTGCTGGTACATCTGGGCATCCAGGAGCAGGTAACGGTCCGTCAGGGGGACGTTATCGGCATTCATGCGCACCTGGAGGGCTGCGACATCGGCCGGAGTGATCTTCTTACGAAGACCGGTGGCAGAAGGGGTCCAGGCGGGGACACCCTGGCCGGTGGTGAGCACGACATTGGAGGATCCGGGGAACCAGCTCTTGAGGATGGCCTCGCTGGCCTTGAAGATGAGCTCCTTGCGGTCCTGGTCGATGACGCTGTTCCGCTTGTTGTAGGACAGCTCAACCATGTCGGCATAGGGAATGAGGATGGGGTTGGTGGTGAGCTCGCCCAGGGTGTACTCCACGTCCTGGTCGGTCCGCTTGTAGACCGTAGCAGGGAGGGTGTCACGGTTCAGCACCACGCCGGAGGGGGCACCGGCATTGGGGATGTGAACCTTCTTACCCTCATTGACGTACATGTCGTCATTGACGGCCCTGGAGAGGAAAAGGTTGTCGGCAAACAGGCCTTCCACGATGGTCCGTTGCCAGATTTCTTTCTGTACTGCCATGGTATTAAATGATTACGGGGTTTTACAGTGCTACTTGGCTTCGCCGCTGAATTTCTCCTGGAACTTGGCCTTGTAGAGCTCCGGGAACTTGTCCTTGAGCTCGCCCAGGCGCTCGGCCTTGTCGATCTCGTCCCAGCTCATCTGCGCCAGTTCCTTGCTTCCTTCGGGGGCCTTGCCGCCGTTCAGGTAGTCGGTGATGGAAGGCTTGGAGGCCTTCGGCATCGCCTCGATGAGAGCCTTGGTGGTTGCCTCGTCGGCATCCATCAGTTTGCGGTAGCCTTCCTTCTGGTCGGCCTTGATGCGGCCGTCAGCGACAGCCTGGTTCAGGAAAGCTTCCCTGGCTGCATCCTTGGAGGCCTTGTTTTCGGCTTCCAGCTGGTCGATGCGTGCCTGGAGGGCTTCCACCTTCGCGGCATCGTTGGAGATGCTCTTGACCTTGTTGACGATGTCGTCTTCGGTCATGCCCTTGAACTCCTCAAGAGCCTTGATTTTGTCAATGAATTCCATCTTATTATGATTTGGTGATTTCCTTCCGGAGAGGTTCACGAACTGATAGACCTGCTCATTGGTGGGAGCGGGTCCCAGGGTATCGGAGCCGGCCAGGTCGTAGATGTCGTCACACAGGCCCAGGCGTGCAGCCTCGTCGGCCGTCAGCCAGTGGTCCTTCCCGTCGAAGTAGGTCAGCTTGACCTGCTCCGAAGGCATCCCGCACTTCTGGCTGATCATGTCGGCCAGGGTGCCCTCCAGCCCTTCAATGAGGTCCGCGCACTCGCGCATGTCACGGGCGCCGCCCTTGCAGGAACCGGAGACCGAATGCAGCATCAGGCGGGAATACCTGGACATGTGCAGCGGCTTGCCGCAAAGGGCAATGACACCGGCAATGGAGGCGGCCAGGCCGTCTACGTAGATATTGACCATGGAGGGGCTGTCCTTCAGGGCATTAAAGATGGCAATGCCGGCGAAGACCTCGCCGCCCATGGAGTTGATGTGCACGTCGATCATGGGGTATTCCTGGGAGAGATAGGACATCTCCGCCACAATCCGCTCAGGGCTCACACCGTCATCGCCGCCGATCTCGCCGTACAGCATGATGGAGGCACGGCCGTTCCCGGCCGCTATGACATTGAAAAATTTTCCCTTTTGCATAGGCATTTGCGTTTGCTTTTAAAACTTTGGCGCAAATATGTATTCTATGGTGATTTTTTGCAACTTTTAAAATAATATTATATCGAATTTCGGTATAAAATATATCTAATTTCGATATGTGTTTATTGTTAAATTTGAATTTTAACGCAGTAGAAGCCATTTTTGCGAAAAAGTTTTTACAGAATGGCAAGCACCCTGAAAAATCCCCAGAAAAAGACCATTGCAAAGGAGCTTTATCTGCATGGCGAATTCACCTTTGAGGAGATAGCCGCAAAGGTGGGCACCTCCCGGCAGACCGTTGCCCGCTGGGCCAATGTGGAAGGATGGGCCGACCTGAAGGCCTCCATGTCGGTAGGGAAGGAAAAGACCCTCAAAAACATGTACGCACACGTGCAGCGCATCAATGATACCATCCTGCAGCGGGATGAGTCTGAGCGCGTACCCACACCCAAGGAGGCCGATACCCTCGCCAAGCTGGCCGCAGCCATCGACAAGATCGAGAGCGAATCCGGCATCCGGGAACTGGTGAGCGCCGGCATAAGCTTCCTCACCTGGCTTCGCGGAGTGGACCCGGCCAAAGCCATCGAGTTCACCGACCTTTGGGATGCTTTCCTCAAAACAAAGTTCTGAGCCATGAAGGAGTACGAGAAAAGAGCGCATCTGGAGTGGGAGCAGTTCAAGCTGGACATCCGCAAGGCCACCCCTCCGGAAAAGCTGTCAACGGCCGAAAAAGCGCGGAAGAAAGCCTACCTGGAGAAACACCCGGTGGAGTGGATGCAGTATTTCTTCCCGAACTATGCCGCGTGCCCCTTCGCGCCCTTCCAGAAGGAAGCCATCAACCGCATCTGCCGTAACGACGAATGGTATGAGGTCTGGAGCTGGTCCCGCGAGCTGGCCAAGTCCACCGTATCCATGATGCTGGAGCTCTTCCTGATGCTCACCGGGAAAAAGCGCTATCTCTTGATGGTCAGCGCTACGCAGGATGCTGCGGTGCGCCTCCTGGCACCCTACCGGGCTAACTTGGAGGCCAACGGCCGGCTCATGGACTTCTACGACGTGCAGCCCTCCCTCACCAAGTGGGAAGAGACGAACTTCGTCACCAATACGGGCCTCACCTTCCTGGCGGTCGGTTATGGCAACGCTCCGCGTGGTACCAGGAATGAATCCGTCCGTCCGGACATCATCGACATCGATGACTACGACACCGACAAGGACTGCCGCAATCCGGTCATCCTGGACAAGAAGACCGAGTTCATCGAACGGGCCGTCATCCCTACCCGGTCGGTGAGCGCTCCCACGCTCATCCTGGCCAAGGGCAACCTCATCGCCAAGGACACCTGCATCGCCCGTTTCGGCGCCAAGGCCGACAAGCACATGGTGGTGAACATCGTAGACAAGGACGGGAAGAGCACCTGGCCGGAGAAGAACAGCCAGGAGCATATCGAGCGCGTGAAGGCCACCATCTCCACCGGAGCCTTCCAGGCGGAGTACATGAACAATCCCATCCATGAGGGAAAGGTGTTCAAGAACCTGCCCCTTGGCAAGATGCCGGCGCTCTCGAAGTTCAAGTTCCTGGTATGCTACGGAGACCCTTCAACCTCCAACAAGGGGAAATCCGCCAGCTCCACCAAGGCCGTCTGCCTGATGGGCAAGATCCGCACGACGTTCTACATCCTGAAGGCCTTTGTAGACCGTCCCTCCAACGCCGTTTTCATCGACTGGTTCTACCAGTGCAAGGCATGGGTAGGCGGCCGCGTGCCGGTCTTCTACATGGTGGAGAATAACTCCCTGCAGGACCCGTTCTACGAGCAGGTCTTCCTTCCGCTCATCCGGGAAGAGAACCAGAAGCGCGGAGACAGCCTCTTCATCACCGGAGACACCCGTCCCAAGACTGACAAGGCTGCGCGTATCGAGGCGAACCTGGAACCCATTGACCGGAACGGTGCCTGGCTGTTCAATGAGGACGAGGCCGACAATCCCCACATGAAGGAACTGCTGGACCAGTTCAAGCTCTTCGAGATGACCCTTCCCTATCCGGCCGACGGCCCGGACTGCGTGGAGGGCGCCGTGGCAGAGATCAACCGCCGCACGGTACTCGACGGGTCAACCGTGGACACCATCTCCAGGAGCGACCTCATCGACAGCTCCAACAGGATGTAATAGCCATTTAAACGCCGATTTAACACTGTTTCAATATGAGTCAATTTATCACGCTCGAAGACTACGACGCCAGTATCCACCGGGAGATACTGGATGCCCTGCTGCGGCATGACAGCGATATCGCGGACTCCGCCATCATCGAGATCTGCGAGGACCGGGCCATCGAGGAGATGCGCTGCTACCTGGACAAGTTCTACGACTGTAACGCCATCTTCGGCGCTACCGGCACAGCGCGGAACCAGCTGGTGCTGATGATGGCGCTGGACATAGCCATCTATCACATCTTCTGCCAGCACAATCCCTACAAGATGTCGCAGATCCGCAAGGACCGCTACGACCGGGCCGTGGAGTGGCTGAAGGCCGTGGCCGCCGGCAAGATCACGATTGCCGATGCCCCCCGGCTCCCTGAAGAGGACCAGGCCCTGAACTCCCCCTGGCAGCTGGAATCCAATGAGCTGAGGCCGTCTCACTTTTAACACACAAAACCCATGGAAGAGACCAAAAAGCGCGGCCGTCCCGCCGCAAAGAAGACCATCGTTTCTGCCGGTGCCAGCGACATCCTGCCGGGCCAGCAGAACCCCACCATCATACTGCAGAGCCCGGAGCTGTTCCACTTCAACATAGCCCGGTACATGGCGTCGCTCCAGATCGCCAGCGCCATTGACTTCTACAACCGGTCGGAGCTGTACGACATCTATCACTCCATCATCACCACCGACGGCCACCTCTCCGGCATCATCAACAAACGCCTCAGTGCAGTGGCCCGTGAGCGCTTCGAGTTCCAGCGGAACGGAAAGCCGGTGGATGAGGTGAACGAGCAGATAAAGAGCCCCTGGTTCCGCTCCTTCATCAAGGAGGCCGTCAACTCCAAGCTCTGGGGCTTCACCCTCTGCCAGTTCAGACGAGATGAGAAGGGCTGGATCACCTTCGACCTCATTGACCGGAAGCACTTCGACCCTGTGAAGCAGCAGGTGCTCCTGTATGAGACAGACGTCATCGGCATCCCGCTGGAGGCATTCTCCAACTGCCTGGTCATCTGCGACAGTCCCCGTGGACTGGGCGCCCTGGCCACCTGCGCACCGTATGCCCTCTACAAGAGGGGAAATATCGGAGACTGGGCGCAGTTCTGCCAGATCTTCGGAATGCCCATCCGGGAGTACACCTACACCGCCGGAGACGAGGAGGCACGCAAGCGCCTGCTGCAGGATGCCCGTAAACAGGGCGCAGATGCCGTCTACATCCATCCGGAGGGCTCAGGCATGCAACTGCACGAAGCAAGCGGGAAAAGCGGCACAAACGACCTTTACGAGCGCTTCACCAACAACTGCAATGACGAGATGTCCATCGCCATCCTGGGCAATACCCTCACTACCAAGTCCGACACCAACGGCACCCAGGCGCTGGGCACCGTGCAGGCCAAGGAACAGCTGAAGATTACCGACGATGACGTGCAGTTCATCCTGGACCTTCTCAACTACGACATGGCCGATATCTTCGCCGCCCTGGGCGTGAACACAGAAGGCGGTGAGTTCGTCCGGGTTGAGCAGAAGTACCAGGACAAACAGGTGCAGATCAACGTAGTCTCCAAGCTCAAGGAGATGGGCCTTCCCATGTCCGATGACTACCTTTACAAGACTTTCGACGTGGAAAAGCCGGAAGACTACGACACCCTGAAGGCCGAGCAGGAGGCCGAAGCCCAGGCACGGGCCGAGCGGGCACGTGAGCTGGCGGAGCGCCTGAACCAGCCGCCCACCAATGAGGAGAAGGAAAAATTCCTCGACCGGTTCAAGCGTTTTTTCGGCTTAGCCCCGCAGGACGGGGCGTCCGGAGACGAACCTTTGCCCTTCTATTAGACGGGCAGTACCGGTGCAGTTGTCCGGTCTGCAGTACCGGCAGCGGCTTCCGCAACGATGGGGCCGAGCATGGCATATCCTTCAGTCCGAAGGCGCTGATGGACGGCCTGCGTGCCATCTATTACAAGGATATCGACGTACACACGGAGATAGAGACCCACATCTTCGAGGAGACGCTGCGCCGGTTCAATGAAGCCACGGCAATGGGCCTTGCCGAAAGCATCGACCCGGAAGTCATCACAGACCGTTTCCTGTATGAGCTCCGGACCAACAATGCCGTTTTCTCTGCCTTCCGCACCCACCGGATGCAGAATGATATCGCCGCCCAGCTCATCGACAGGGAGACCGGCCAGCTCAAGAGTTTCGACAAATGGATGCGTGACATCAAGGGCATGACCGACCACTACTGCCTCCAGTGGCTGAAGACCGAGTACGATACGGCCATTATCCGCGCACACCAGGCGGCCGACTGGAAGCACTTCCTGGAAGAGCAGGACGTGTTCCCCAATGTGCGCTGGATGCCCACAACCTCCCTGCAGCCGGACCCGTTGCATGAGCACTACTGGACAAAGAAGCTCACCCTTCCGGTGAACCACCCCTTCTGGCAGGAACACCGCCCTGGTGACCGCTGGAACTGCAAGTGCACCCTCCAGCAGACCGATGAGCCGGTGAATGCCGAAGCGCTGGAGGGCTACACGCCTCCGCTGCCGATGCCCGGCCTGGATAACAATCCGGCCAAGGACGGCAAGCTGTTTAGCGACACGCATCCCTATTATACTGAAGCCTATCCGGGGGCTGAAGAAGCCACTAAAAAGCTTTTGGAGGAAAAGACTTATACCTTTGTTGCTCATACTGTTGAAGAAGCAGAGAAATTTGTAACAGACTATATTGCAGAACGAGTTGATTTTCCTTTCAAGAAATCACAGCTTGAAAGTGCTTCTAAAGCCTTGAGTTTGCTCAAAGAAAGGATGGACTACTATGGTCTATCAAAGTTCAGCACACTAAGAACACCTCAGAAAAAAGCAGCACTCGCAGCCTTTGAAGATTTTGATAACTCATTTAGGATCTCGCCAAAACTATTTGGAGACCTTACAAAGATATTTGAAAATGAGCAGAAATTCTTGAAGAAATATGGATATCCATACTCAACTTCTCACACGTCAGTTGACGATATCCTAAGAAGTGTAATTGATCACGAACTCGGCCACGCAATTAAATTCAGACACCCAGAGTGGGGGGGAAGAATCATTCGTGCAAACAGTGTTGACAAAGACAATACAAAGATATTGGGTTATTATAGTGATACCAACCTTGATGAGTATTTTGCTGAAGTGATAGCGGCATATTGGGGACCCCTATATAAAGATATGAGTAAGGTCGAAATAGATTTGGTAGAAGACCTCTTTAAAGAAGCCGGTTTTAAAATGAAGCCATTAAAACTATAACAATATGCCCGCTCCGGATGTTGAAAAGATGATCAGGGATAACCTGGAAGATTTGAAGAAGCTTTACCTGCGCACGCTGCCGGTGAAGGTGGGCCGGGCCGTGCAGAGCTCCGTCCGGGAGAACTTCCGCAAGGGCCGCTTCTACAGTGACCAGGCCTGGCAGACTCCGCTGCGCACCTCCCTGGGCTTCAGGGGAGCTGCGGGGCAGTACGGGCCTCTTCTCTCCGGGACCAATCATCTGATGATGAACACCGACTATGAACCGCTTCCAGGAAGGGTCATAATACGCAATACCGAAGTCTATGCGGCTACGCATAATGACGGAGAGGAGATAGGCGTGACAGAACGCATGAAGCGCTTCTTCTGGGCGAAGCACCTGGAGCACAAGGAAAGTATGGGCCCGGAGGCTCCGGAGACGGAGTTCTGGAAGCGCATGGCCCTAAAAAAGCCCGGCAGCAAGATCAAGATTCCGCGCCGGCACTTCCTGGGACCCAGCAAAGAGGTGGATGCCATCGTACAGGATATCGTCAACAGAGAACTGCAAGAATTCATAAACACTCATTCAAATGGAACAATTACTGGAAAGTCTTATTAACCTCTTCGGAGAGCAGATGCCGGAGCTCTCCACCGTCGACGAAGACTACGGCCAGCTGGAGATGATCAACCAGGAGAACCGGGACACCTACCCGCTCACCTACCCGGCCGTGCTCATCGACGCCTCTGACGTCATGTGGAGCAACATCGCAGGCCTTTCCCAGAAGGGCATAGCCACCATCCGCGTGAAGCTTATCATCGACTGCTACGATGACACCCACTACGGCTCCAACACCACCGACAAGATTGCAGAGCGTGCAGCCCTCCGCGAAAAGGTGCACAAGCTGCTGCAGGGTTACCGGATAGAAGACGTCACGGAGCTTAGCAGGACCAATTCCCGCTTCTATACCTGGGACCACGGCATCAAGGTCTACGAGCAGACCTACACCGGAGTGGTCACCGAAGTGATAGAGCCGGAGACCGTCCCCAAGCAGGCCGCGCCAAAGATAACCATAGCAGCTCCGCTAAGGTAAACAATAACCCCCGGCAGGAATTCTGTCGGGGGCTTTAATGAAGTGCAGCGGGGAAGAGTAGAAGGTAACGGTTTTATGTATGAGAAATTCAGATGAGTCCAAACAATTATGGCTCCTTCCACTGCATCGGCTCACGCCGGGCTTTTCTGCACTCTGCTTAATCCGGCTTCCCGTCTGGCATGAATGACAGCATTTCTTTCGTGATAGTCGGCATCTTTTCCGGGAGTTTCAGCGAAGCATTGCTGCGCAGCTCGTCTTCACTCATGCGCTGCATCCGCTTCAGGATGCTGATGATGGTGGACTCGCTGATGAAGAATTCCTCTTCCGACAGCTGATGTATCGCGTCATCAAAGCGCAGGCGCTGCACCTCTGTCCAGTAGTAATACCTGGCACAGAGTTTCTTATTGCGTTTGGCAATCAGTCGGCTGTTACGCTTGCGTCCCATTACTCCCCGCAAGATTAGGATTCAGTCATTCCCAGCGGAAGGGCCTCCCAGTCCTTCACTACCTGCGTCTCCGGGTCGATGTTACGCACCTCGCAGCGGATGTAGGTACGGCTGACTGCGGGCCGATAGGCAGCCTCGATGATACGCACACCCTCGATGAAGCGCGGGTTTCCGGATTCGTCGGCCAGCTTGTGAAGGCGCACCACGCGGGAAGCCTTCAGGGCTCCGTTGGCCGACCGGGCCAGCAGGCTCATCACCATCTTCACCAGCTGCTTGGAGCTCTCATCCTGAGCAAGGCTCTCGATGTACTCCTTTACGATGGCGATGCCCTCTTCCACGGTGTCGTCGTAGTTGTCGGTCTCGTACACGCCTATGGTCACGCGCCTGGTGCCTTCCTTGTTGGTGAAGGTGTGGGACTTGGGCATATCCTTCCCGTCGATGTCCAGCAGCTCCGCCTTCAGCTTCTGCAGGGCAGAGAACTCCTCCAGCACCTCTTCCTTCTTGCGACGGATGTTTTCGGAAAGCGGTGTCAGCTTCTTGATGGTCTTGTTGATGAAGGATTCAGCCATGTCGGTATAGCTGCTGCGGAGCGCCTCGATACGGGCTTCCGCCTCTTTCTTCGCCTGCTCGGCCTTGAAGGCCTGGTAAGCGGCATACTCCTCAGCGGTCATCTCAACCGCCTGGGTTCCTGGTTTGTTGTTATCCATTGAACTTTATCGTTAAATTAAGATTTTCTAACATATTGTCAACTGTTTTCTCCTGCAGAATCGCTGCTGAAAGGATTCTTGATGAGCGGGTATTGAAATACTCTTTCTGAAGCCTCCTCATCTTTGAGACCGCTTCAATGAAGTCCTGAACATCCATTGTTACTGTGTCTTTAGTAGTTTTTCCCTTACGGTCTTCCGGCGAAGCAGCTGCTGAACCTTGCGCATGGCGTTCTGTGCATTGAGCGCCTGGATATACAGGCAGAGCTCGCGGGAATTCACGCGGCTCTTTGTGCTCACCTTCCCATTCATCTGCAGCTCCATCTGCCGGTTCACGTCTGCCCGGCGCAGCTCTCCGGTAGTCATATCGTACTCGAAGAGGATGAGCCCAGGCATCCGGCGCTGGGAGCCGACCAGACGGAACTCCTTCCGCTGCTCGGCCACCAGCTCCTGCGCTGCAGTACGCGAAATCTCCGGTACAATCTGCTTCATCTGTCCGGCATTCAAAGTTGCACCAGGGCCGGCTTCACGGCAGTGAGGTAATAGCCTCTCCGGCGGAGCTCGTCGGCCAGGATATTGTCCGGAATGGCGGAAAGGAGCATCTGCATGGTGACCGGGTTAAGCGTCTCCTTGTCTTCAGGCGTTTCCACCTTCACCGGAGGGATAGCTTCGGCGGAGTCCTGGGAGGCTCTGCGCCGGCGCGCTCGTCTGACCCTCTTCTCTGCGCTGTGGGACTCCAGCACCTCCTGGGCTGTCATAACGGTCACCTCCGAAGACTCCAGGAGGCGCGATAGCTCAACGGCCGGTGCATCGTCATCTGGCACGGCCTGCAGATGGCTGTTGATGTAATACTTCCTGCCCTCCGCATCCTTCACATAGCTGTGGACAGTGATGGGGGCCCCGTCTTTGTCCTTGAACGACGTCTTGACGCCGGATAGCATTTCTCTTTCTTGCATAGGTAATTTTGTGTTTAATTGGTGTTTAAATGGTATTCAATAAAAATGGCGCGGTGAGGTAGTTGTAAGCGTGAATTATGTCAGATTTGGAGAATCCCCTGCAGACATCCCTGCCGGCTTTTCCGCGCCATCTCATCAAATGTCATCGTCGTATCTGCACATCTCCTGGCGCTCTTCCATGGCCCAGTGGATCCCGTCTTCAAATCCTTCCCTGTAACCAGCGTTTGCGTACAAGATGCCAATGAACAGGCCGATAAGGACTCCGAGGGCCACGCAGGCCAAAGCGATAAGCAGTGTCATTTCTTTTTGCGTTTTAAGGGTTTTCCTTGTCAGGATGCTACGGTGTTCCGGGGAAACGAAAGAATCGTCTGTAAGGGCACGGAAGGGGCTTCTGCGGGCTTTTCCTCCAGGGACTTCAAGCCGCCCTTGCGCTCGATGGATTCCAGCTTGCGCACCAGCTGCTGCAGCTCCGGTACCTTGAGCTCATAGAAGGGCTTTCCGGCAATCTTCCTGGAAGAGCAGAAAGAGTTGATGCCGTCCCAGTTGTCGATGGTGTTGATGCCCAGGCGGCCGATGCGCAGCAGGGCCGACGAGCGCCAGCGCTTCAGTTCTGCCCTGGCCGGGGCCGAAGCCTCCTCCAGGGCACCGATCATCTGCCTGTACTCGCTTTCGCTCATTCCATTGAGGTGAGTGGTCCTGCCGTCCGTGAACTGCAGCACCAGCTCATCCTTGTCCAGCTGCGGATGCTGCCGGAGCAATGCGTAGAAAGGTTTGAAATTCTTTTTCATAAGTTTGTGTGTTTAAATATTATCCGCTCAGTTATTAACTCCTTTTACAGGTTAAGTATTTTGTATAAATTCTTACGCTCTTTTCTCCATTTTCTTAAGATTTCTTCACTGATTTCACTATAACATGCAATACGTAGTCTCTTGGCATAAAACCTAACTGCTCTGTTAATGTCTTTTTCTGGAATATGTTCTGACGGGACAGTTAACAAAACCTCCTTCACTATTTTTTCATGCAATGATAATTTCATTCCTTAGTCCTCCTCGTCTGGTTTCTCGACATATGCGAAATCCGGATACTTTCCGGCAGCCAATAACCTCAATTCCTGGATTTCTATATTAGGCTGCTTTCCATCCTCAGACTCCTTGAATATCCTTATAGCATCTTCTGGCGATGGCGCCACAACATAACGGCCGTTGACTTTGTATAATCTTGTTAGTACTATCATGGCATTATTCCTCCTTTTTCCTTCCATCCCAGTAGCGCAGGGCGCCTTCCTCCCAGGTGACGTACTCTTTCGTCTCTCCCATGAAGCGGCCTTTGCTGAAGACCGTATGACCTTCCACCCAAAGCTTCAAGTCCGCCTCATACATCATGTTCTGTGCAGGGCGTCCAAGCGGGCGCTTCCCGTCGGCCTGGGAGACCAGCACCAGCAGCTTGCTCCGGAAGCGCTCCTGCAGCTGCTTGAACTGCCTGGAGCCGATACCCATCGCCTGCACGGAGTCGATGATGACGAACTCCGGGCTGCGGGGCCTCTGCAGGCGCTCCGTCAGGCTCTCCACGGTCTCCCTGTCAACCACCTGGAAGGACGCTCCGCACTCCTGCATTCCGAACCGGCGAAGGGTGTTCTGGAAGCTCAGTCCGTACCCTTCCTCCTTGGAGACGTAGAGCACCTTCCCGCTGGATGCAAGCATCCTGGCAAAAGCCATCACCGCCGAGCTCTTCCCGTTGCCGCTGTTCCCCCAGATGAACACGATGCCATGACGGGCGATCTCCTCGCCCAGGCATCCCTGCCACTCCGGGGCTACCACCAGCGTACGGTTACGCACCGCAAGCGCCTGCACTGCCGAGATGGATTTCTTCATACTTACTCCTCTTCTCTTTTCATATACAGCAGTTCACGGTTCACAGACTGCTTCACCCGGCGCAGGTCATTCCCGTAGGCCTTCACGTCGGCCTTCACCCTGGCGATAGCCGCAGGGTCCTGGAGGCCATTGGCCAGGCAGATCTGCTCTATCTCGCCGGCGCTCACCGGTGTGAGGTCGATATAGCGACGGCAGATCCGGCTCTCTATCTCGTCGTAGCCCTTCTTATCCTTCAGCACCCCCCTGGTAATGCGCTTCTTGATGGCAGACGTAGACAGGAACACAATCCCGCAGCGGTCCTCCAGGGCGTTGTAAATAGCGATAAAATAGTACATCACGCTGTCGGCCAGCTTGTCTGCCTCGTCGAAGATGAGCAGCGGGCGCTCCAGGGTCACCAGGTGCTTCAGGATCTCGTGGAAGGACTCCCGGATGCTCATGCCGTTGGTACGTACACCAATCTGCCCGGCCAGCTCGTGCACGAAGTCCGAGCGGGTCATGTCAGGGGCGCAGGTGAGACGGAAGACGTGCCGGTGCAGCGCCGTGTAGCTGGCAGCTGCCGTGCTCTTGCCGATTCCGGCCGGAGCGGCTATCCACATCACGCTGCTGTGCTGCTGCGCATAACCCATGAACTGCTCCATGTCCCGATAGGCCCCCGTTTCGAAGATCTGCCAGCCTTCATTCCTCACCAGCTGGGATTCCAGCCGGCGCCACATGTCCTCAGAGATAAGGTTGTACTTACCATTGAGGATGTTCGAGATGGTTGCCGCGCTGATATTCTTCAGCGACGCGGCCGCCATGTTGTTGGAGGAATAGCGCTGGCAGTATCTTGCCAGCCGGTTCCTCAGTTCCGTTCTTTTCGATTCTTCCATATTTTGAACTCTTTTTTGTGTGTGTCTCTATTATATCCTCCTGAGCGCTGCAGCGGGGTCGTACTGAAGCATCATGCTGTCGGCCTTCTCCTGCTGGCCAAGGGTCTCCGGATAGACCTCCGCCGGCGCCGGCTCAGCGCTGCGCTGCGCCTCCGCCTTCTCCAGCAGCCTCTCGTAGCTCTTGCGGCTCTCATTGAGGGAGGAAAGGCCGGGATCTATCAGGCCGTGCTGCTCCGGAGCCATTCCCTGCTCGAAAAGCAGGTCATCAAGATCCAGCTTCCGCCGGATCCGGTCAATCTTGTTGCGCTCATCCTGCTGGCGGAGGAAGCTGCGCTCTTCCGCTGTCTGGCTCTGCAGGTCACGATGACTCTTCACGTACGGCCGGGCCTCCGCCACGAAGCGGTCTCCGTACTGGTCACGTGTCATGAGGCGCACCACGGAGAGGTCATGCGGGTCGTATGACACGTAGAACTCACGGCCGGTGTTAGCCCCCCTCCAGCGCAGATCCGGCACGTTCGTCGTGCCCTCCTCCATAACCTCATACTGCAGCTTCTCTCCGGCCACGGTGAACCAGATGCCGTTAGCCGCGAAGGTAGACGGCTTGGCCGTAGTAACCCAGAACAGGTCCCGGCGCAGCGCGTCAGTGAGCGGCACCGCCTCCGGATTCACCTTGGACTGGTAGACCTCCATCCTGGAGCGGCCCGCGTAGCGCTTCTTGTCCGGATGAGGCATCTCATTCCAGCGCTTTCTGGCATTCACGTATATCTCCACCAGCTCGTTGTAGGTAGGGAGCTGGTCGATATTCTTCTCGATGAATTCACGATTGATGCGTGCCTTTTCGCTCTTGGCGGTGATGTTTCCGCCGGTGTAGAACCACTCCTGGTGAAGCACCTGCGCCTGGAAACGGCCGAAGATAGACTCAATGGTCTTGGCCGGTGCCTGGTGGGGCGCAGTGGTACGGAAGCATACGGCCGCCTTACTGAGCCATCCCCTGGCGTCGGCACGCTTGGTGCCGCTCTGGTTATCCGTCACTAATTCATACGGCTTGCAGCCGGCGAACTCCAGGGCGTTCCTCATGGCCTCGTAGAGGGATTCAAAGTTTTCGGTATTGGAGATATGGAAGCCCAGGAAGACCTCGCTGGCCGCGTCTATCACCTCGTAGACGTTCAAGGTGGCCAGCCTGTACTGGCCGTCTACATAGGCCCGGTAATAGAGATTGAGCCGCGTACCGTCTCCGTACCAGAGGGAGTTTGGAAGCTCCGGAAGGATGGTGGAATTCATCCGGGTGTACTTCATCTTCGCCTTGGTGTCACCTATCACGGCACCCTTCCACTGTATCTCAATCTCCGGCCGGTTCAGGAAATTGTTCAGCGTGGCCGGGCCGATCGTCTTCCAGCCGCGTGAAGGGGCCTCTGAATTGTACTTCGCAAAGATCTGCGCGTTGTTATACACGGGCACCTTGCAGCACTTCAGGGCAATAATGTAGCGCTCTCCCTCATGGGTGATCTTGCTGGCATTGCCGTTCACCAGGTGACCGCTCACCAGGCAGGCGTAGCCTTCACGTTTGTACTCCCGGATCTTGTCACGCAGGCGGGCCGTGCTCTTGGGAAGGGTGTGTCCTTCGCTCTCGCGCAGCTGCTCGCAGGCATCGTAAATGGGAGGCCAGTTGATCGGAGTGTGGTTGCCATGGATCCGGCGCTGAACACCCTGGGTCTTCTCCATGTCAATGAGCACGTTCAGCACCGATGCGTTGACGGTGAATTCCGCAATCTTGTCACCCTTGATGTGGGTGTCATCCGGAAGGACGTACTCCTCAAAGAAGGTCCGGGCCTCCGTATCCAGGCGAAGCGCCTGCTCTTGATTCTTTTTCACGTATGGGTCGCCGTAAATTTCAATAAAACGCTTTTTAAAGCGGGCCGGAAGACTGTCATACTCCACCAGGGCGCAGTGATCCAGGCCCTTGCCGGGACGGACTACGTTGATGAGCTTGCGCTGTACCAGCTTTTTATAGCAGGAATACGTCATCACGGCCTTACCAGAGCTGGCGTCCGTCAGCTGGTGCACGGTAACAGTCAGTATATTGTCTCTGTGTGACATGTCTTTTCTAATTGGTGCCCCCCCCACCGGTCAGGGTGAAAGAGGCAGTGCGAGGTTTGCCAAGACCTTGAGTATTGTAAACCTCTGGGGCTTCCCAGGGCCGCGTGTGTGTTTCTAACAACCAGGGCCGCACTTGCGTGCGCCTTCCTTCTCATCCTGTCCGATGCCGTTGACATCAAGAATCTTGATGCCGCAAAGAACGGCCACGAAGAAACCGGGGAACCATGCCAGGCCGGTGACAGAATAGCTGCAGGCCCAGACAATGGCGGCAATGGCCACGATGGCCAGAATGACGGTTGTGACTAATTTTTCCATATCAATCAGTTTTTATGTTTCGTAGCGGGAGCGGGAATCGAACCCGCGTCTTACGGCTTATGAAACCGTGCTGGTGCCACTCCAGTCACCCCGCTATGTCGGTCCCCGGACGGTGGGACCCTGTATCAACCACAAACAACTAACTAACTGTCATCTCTTCCAAGTACGTCCGTCCGCAGGCGCCCGCCTCCCGGCAGTCTGAAATAATCACTATCTTTGCATTGCTTAACATAAAAACAGTGATTATGTCTACCTATTTTGTATTTCGGTTTGGACGAAGTGTTCCTGCAAACTCCCTCCACGAGTCGAAGGAAAGAGTGGAACCAATTCTTGATATTTGCGAACGTCTTTGCAAATACTCTCCTTTCAGATATTCTAGTGGACATTCTACTATCAAAGAACAAAAGGTTCTTTTCAGTTTCTTCTTTTACGTGATGACTGAAGAACGTGACATCCTTATACAAGCGGCTTCTATCTTCAATGTGATGAACGCGGTGGGGTGTCAACTCATTGATACCTTCGTCACAGATGAGGCGACACTTCCAAGTGCTAGCATTTTCCAGTGAGTAGTTTTTCATCATAACAGTATCCTCCTATCTTGCTACCATTGCATCCTCAGCCATGCACTGCGCCTTGATGGCCATAGATTCCCAGACGGCCATGCTTGCATTCTTCTTGATATCGACAATGCACCCCCGGTGCTCCAGCGTCAGGTCACCGCTGCTCTTGTCTATCCGCAGCACCACCTGGTCGGCAAACTGCTGAATGATCATGCCGCCCAGGTAGGAGGTGCGGCAGTTGGGGGCAAAGTCCGGATCCACGTACCGGCCTCCCATCTGGATGGCAGCACGACGGATCTTCTGCGCGGTGGGCCCGTGCTTCGCAAAGGAGAGAACCTGCCAGAGGTAGTTCCTTCCCACCCCGAAGCTCTCCTGGAGCCTTTTCAGCTCATCCTGTGTTACTTTAATCTGTTTCATAATCTTGTTTTTGTGTGTTCTATTTTCTAATTTTGCAACCTACGGATAACAGATTACACTGCAAATATAAGAGGAATTTTCTTATAAACAAACAAAAAATAAGAATTTTTCTATTGTTCAAGCGCAATGATTATAACATGGCTAAAGAGAGCGTTAAAGAACGGCTTATATCCTTTATAAGATTTAAAGGACTTAGTAAGAATAAATTTGAGGAACTCTGCGGTTTATCAAAGAGATATGTTAGCAACATCAGCGTTTCTATCCAGCCTGATAAAATTGAGAAAATATCTCTTGTTTTTCCGGAGTTAAATACAGGATGGCTTTTATCAGGGGAGGGAGAGATGCTTAAAGAAGGCGTTTGTCTATCTGATATATTGACGGAAGATGATAGAAAAGCCCCATTAAAGCGTATTCTTTATATTTTACAAAAGGAGGGAATTTCTCTAAGGGAGTTTTCTGAGCGCGTTAATTCTCATGAATTTTTATTTGAGAATGCGCTAAAATGGCCTTTTACAAAATCAGAGTTTTTATTAAGTAATGAGTCTCAGATACGTGAGTGGGTTGATGCTTTTTGTGATTTGTTTCCTCATTATTCTAAGCAATGGATCCTTTTGGGTAAGGGTGATGAGTTGACGTATGTGGCCAAATGTATCGAAGAGATAAAGGAGCGGATAAGCGCGATTGAGGCTCAACAAAACGAAGACACAAAAACAATTCTGTGGATTCTTAAACACCTTATTAAAGAAAACGCATAATCTACACAGCAAGATCACATCACTTTTTTTCAAAGAAGATGGCATTCTTATTTATATTACTTGCTCTTTTCGCTTTATTTTTTGCGATTAAACTATTTGGTAAAAAAAAAGAAAAAAAAGAATCTTTTACTCATTCTCCAGATATACCAGTGGTCACGTATGAGATTGATCTTGTCAAGGAGTTGCGACGCATTTATTATGAACAAGGAACGGGAAATGCAACCTGTGACAAGCAAGAAACACTCGAAGAGATTGAACATTCTGAACGTGTAAGCCGACTATCTTCTGATATTGCTAACTTGATATCTATTATTGAAGCACTAATTAACGATCCGTCTCCTTACCCGACACAAGTAGCTACTAAAATGGATGAAGCATCTGTCATCCACAATCGCATTTTAAAATCAAAAAAGAAGCTTTATACTCAAGCTATTACTATTACTCTGGCAAGAAAAGATTTAAGTGACTCCCAAATAAAACTTTTGGATAGATATTCTACTAACCCTAAAGCATTCGATCTACCTTCAATAAAACTATTATTGTTTGACAGGTATTTTTTGAATTATAGGAATTATTGGGAGAAGCAAATATCGCAGTTGAGTCGACAGTCCGCAATCATTAATCGCCGCAAATATCTGGTAGAGAAATGCGGTGAATGGAAAGTTTTCTTAATTAGTCAACGCATTAAGAAGTACAATACGATTCTTGATGAGTACTCGCGTTTTAATATCTCAGAACTTAATCTTCTGGAGAGAAAATGATCAAATCTTGTCATCTCTCTGCTGAAATGACTTTATTCCTGCCATAAAGTTTTCCCACTCTCGAAACCTGGCAGTAATGATTCTTTGAAGCCGGAAGTATGCTTTAATTCTGTCGAACATACCGCAAAGATAAGCATCACACACACATTTTCAAAGCATTTTTTGCGCTAAATCACACTTTTTCAAGGGATTAAAGCGCATTTTCCGCGCAAAATACCTGCATTAAAGGGTATTTATAAGGCGTTTTTTGGCCGTTTAAGTGCATTTTTTTGTCATTACACCCCCTCTGAACAAACTTTTTTTTCTTGAATTTGTCCCCCTAAATGTCCCCCTAACGGCGCTTTTTTGTTTTTTACTCTTTAATTTTTGTCCCCCTAAATGTCCCCCTAAATGTCCCCCTAACCGCCAATCCAGCTGTTTAAGTGGCATTTTAAAGTGTTCAAGAAAGGCCCCTGCAGCAGCGCCGGATCCAAGCTTACTTTAACAGCTGATCCAAGCCATGCAGCAAGGGCAAATAAAGCGATTCCAGGGTATTTTAAGCCGTTTTTAGCCCAGAAGTGGGGTAAACTATAGAGAGATGTTAAAACGGCACTTGAACAGTGTTATAAAGCCGGCCCGTAAAGTTATATCAATGTTAAGCTCTTGTCACATTTTGTTTTGCGCGGCCTCCTTGGAAAAATCCATCACAACACTCACACTTTCAACACTTTACTACCTTCCTACCTCTACACACCATACACACATTTTGTTTTTACGCCCGTATAAGTTTGGAAACCAAGATGCTTTTATGTGAAACGGCAAAAATACAAACAAGGCCGCCTGTCCGTGGGGGCAGGCAGCCGTAAAGGGGCTTAAGACGGGG
>CADAFY010000001.1:22851-61221 GCA_902787255.1 uncultured Bacteroidia bacterium | reverse complement strand
TTATTGAAGGGATAGCGGCCGGCGTGGATTTCTGCGACCATCTTGTACATATCTGCCTTGAGTTTGTCGATGCCCGTTTTGTTTTTGGCGGAAATGAAGATGCCGGGCGTACCCTTGCGCTCCATCCAATCCGCCTTCCAGTCGTCCAGCGACCAGTTCCTCTTGCTTTTGGGCTCCAGGGAGAAAGTGTCGTAAGGCTCGTATTCGTATTGGTCGATTTTGTTGAAAATCGTGAATATCGGCTTGTCCGCCGCTCCGATATCGGCCAGCGTCTTCTCGACCACCGCCATCTGCGCCTCGAAATCCGGATGGGAAATGTCCACCACGTGCACCAGGATATCTGCCTCGCGAACCTCGTCCAGCGTACTTTTGAACGCTTCGATCAACTCCGTGGGCAATTTGCGGATAAAGCCCACCGTGTCGCTCAGCAGGAACGGGCAATTCTCGATGACCACCTTGCGCACCGTCGTATCGAGCGTAGCAAACAACTTGTTCTCCGCGAACACGTCCGACTTCGCCAGCAAGTTCATCAGCGTACTCTTGCCCACATTGGTATACCCCACCAGCGAGAGCCGCACCAGTTGTCCCCGGTTGCTCCTCTGGGTAGCCATCTGACGGTCCACCTTCTTGAGTTGCTCCTTCAGTTTGGCAATTTTATCCTTGACGATGCGCCGGTCAATCTCGATTTGGGTCTCGCCCATACCGCCGCGCATCCCCACGCCGCCGCGCTGCCGCTCCAAGTGCGTCCACATACCCGCCAGACGCGGCAACATATAATTATAACGCGCGAGGTCCACCTGCATACGCGCGTAGGCCGTCCGGGCCCGCTGCGAGAATATCTCCAAAATCAGGCTGGTCCGGTCGATGACCGTCACCGTCTTGAGGATTTTTTCGATGTTGCGCTGCTGCACACCGGTAAGTTCGTCATCGAAAATCACATACTCGATGCCGTTTTCTTCACAGTACTCCCCTATTTCCTGCACCTTTCCGCTGCGGATATAGGTCGCCTTGTCCGCCCGGTCCACCTTCTGGATAAACTGACGGTCCGGAATCGCACCGGCGGTCTCCGCGAGAAAACGGAGTTCGTCCAGATACTCCCGGACACGGGCCTCTTCTTCTCCTTGACGGATGATGCCCACAAAAACGGCCTTAAATGCTTTCTTTTCTTCTATCGCGCTCATGGAATAATCTTACATAAAAAGGTTGACCGAAAACCTCCGGCCAACCTTAACTTATCTCCTGCAGTCAACTTAGCGGAGTTGGAAAATCACAGGGAAGGTGTAGGTAACACGCACGCTGCGGTCACGCTGCTTACCCGGCTTCCACTTCGGAGAACTGGACACTACGCGGACGGCTTCCTTATCCAAGGACGGGTCGATACCACGAAGCACCTTGACGTTGGTCACGCGACCGTCGGTCTCCACCGTGAACTGAAGGGTAACACGACCCTGGACACCGTTCTCCTTGGCAATCTCCGGATAGACCAGATGCTGACCCACCCACTTGGAGAAAGCGTTGGCGTCGCCGCCCATAAAGGAAGGTTTCTCTTCCACCAACTGGAAAGGAATGGCTTCTTCCTCGATGTGCTCTTCTTCGACCGCCTCGACGTAGTCCATAATCTCGACGCCCGTGTTGGCATCGTCTTCGAGGTTCATAAACATATCGTCATCCACCTCCGCGTCATCGTCCACGATATCAATCTGGTCGGAAAGGACGGGAATCTTGGGAACTTCCGGCGGGGGAGGAGGAGTCTCCACCATCGTATTGATAATCTCTTCTTCCTCAATGACTTGCTGCAAGTCTTCAAATTGGCTTACGGTCTGTTTGTCACGGGAACCCAACTCGAAAGCGAAGAGGCAGATACCCAGAGAGCAGACCAGACCCAGTTCAATGAAGAGCAATTTCTTGTTCTCCAAATTGGCTTCAGGTGATTTCTTTATCTTCATTTTTGCAAATATTAGTTCACAACTAGCCCCCAAAGTTATAAATAATTCAATTTATTTCAAATTTTTTCTGAGAATAGTTGTAGATTTGCAGTAAATTTATGAAAAATGATACGCTACTTCCACGAAGAGACCGATTTTTCACTGCCCCGGAAGGCCCTTACCAAGCGATGGCTGAAAGAAGTAGCCGCCCGGGAAGGACGCCGGATCGGAAATATCAACATTATTTTTTGCAGCGACGCCTATTTGCTGGGCATCAACCGCCAATACCTCTCGCACGACTACTATACGGATATCATCACCTTTGACGACTGTGAGGGAAATACCCTCCACGGAGATTTATTCATCAGCATCGACAGCGTGCGCGAAAATGCCAATGAATATGCGGACGGCCGTTTTGACGAAGAGTTGGATCGGGTGATGGTGCACGGCATCCTGCATCTCATCGGATATGATGACCATACGGCGGATGAGCAGAAGATGATGCGGACAAAAGAAAACGAAGCCCTGGCCCTCAAAGCGGAAATGAAATAATGAAGAAGGAGTACGATATCATCGTCATCGGCGGCGGACACGCCGGTTGTGAGGCGGCTATGGCTGCGTCATCGCTGGGTTCTTCGGTGCTGCTGATCTCGATGGATATGAACAAATTCGGGCAAATGTCCTGCAATCCTGCGGTCGGTGGAATAGCCAAAGGACAGATTGTCAGGGAAATAGATGCACTTGGCGGATATATGGGGATCATCACGGACGCCTCTACGGTCCAGTTCCGGATGCTCAACAAATCCAAGGGACCGGCTATGTGGAGTCCGCGGGCGCAGTGCGATAAAAACCGTTTCTCCGCCCACTGGAGAAAAATGCTTGAAACTACTTGTAACATAGATATTTACGAGGATGTCGCAACCAGTTTTCTTTTTGATGGCGCAAAAATTTCGGGCGTGTGTACGAAAACCGGCGCAAAATTTCATTCTCGCAGCGTTGTTTTAACCGCCGGAACCTTTCTTTCGGGACGACTTTTCATCGGAAAGCAAGATTTTGAAGGCGGGCGCATCGGGGAACTTTCCTCTTACGGACTGACCGGACAACTCGCAGAACGGGGCATTCGGACAGCGCGGATGAAAACCGGTACTCCCCCGCGCATCGATATTTCCTCCATCGATACGACAAAACTAACCCGGCAGGAAGGAGACGCCCAACCGGAAAAATTCTCATTCCTCCCCTACCTTTCCACGGTCCAGAACGGCAATCCCCAGATGCCTTGTTTCATCGTTCATACCAATCAGGAAGTGCACGATGTTCTACGCTCCGGCTTTCAAGACTCCCCTCTTTTCTCCGGAAAAATCTCCGGTATCGGTCCGCGCTACTGCCCCAGCATAGAAGACAAACTGCGCACCTTCGCCGATAAGGACGCCCATCAACTGTTCCTGGAACCGCAAGGTCGCGATACCAACGAATACTACCTGCAAGGCTTTTCCTCTTCCCTTCCCCTGGAAATTCAGTTGGAAGCTCTCCACAAAATCAAGGGACTGGAAGAGGCCGTCATCTATCGCCCCGCCTACGCCGTCGAGTACGATTTCTTTGACCCGACCCAATTAAAGGCCAGTCTGGAATCCCGCTGCGTTGAAAATCTCTTCCTGGCCGGTCAGGTCAATGGCACGACCGGTTATGAAGAAGCCGCCGCGCAAGGACTGATGGCCGGGATCAATGCGCACCAAAAAGTGGTCGGTGGTGAACCCTTCGTTCTACACAGGGATGAAGCCTACATCGGCGTTCTGATTGACGACCTAATTACAAAAGGTGTGGATGAACCCTACCGTATGTTCACCTCGCGCGCTGAATACCGGATTTTGCTGCGACAGGATAATGCGGACCTTCGGTTGACGGCCAAGAGTTACGCTCTGGGCCTTGCAGACCAATTCCGCTATGATTACACGATGCGGAAATACGATGCCGTTTCCCGACTCTCTGACTTTGTCCATAATGAATCCGTGACTCCTGCGGCCGCCAACGCCTACTTGGAATCCGTCGGTTCTACTCCCCTTCCCAACCGCAAAAGAATCGATGAATTGATTGTTCGGCCCCAAGTTTCTATCAATTCCTTCTACCAAAATGTTCTATGTGGAACATTGAAAAGAAAAAAGACGGAAGAGAATGAGTGGGCGAAATTGGACGATATTTTACCGACCAGCGATTATAAAGCATCCTTAAAAAACAGTCAGCCTTTCCCGAAAACTGAAAAAGCGGTATACGAAAAAGCACTCGCAGTCCTGTCTGACAACAATGGTATTCCCGTGGAAGGGCTGGATGAAGAAAGAATGCAGCAACAGTTGAACGAAAATTATCGCGCTGCCATTTTGGAATCCTTGGAAATCGAAATCAAATACGAAGGATATATCGAGCGGGAAAGAAACTTGGCGGATAAGATTCAACGACTGGAAAACTTACGGATACCCGAGGGTTTTGACTTCGACCGTATCGAGAGCTTGTCTATCGAGTGCCGGCAAAAACTCAAACGCTATGCGCCGACCACCTTGGCGCAAGCATCCAGAATTTCCGGCGTATCTCCGGCAGATATTTCCGTCTTGCTGGTTTATTTCGGACGTTAGGGGAGTTCCACGTGGAACTGTTTAAAGACGCTGCAAACCGGACTTGACAAGCATCTCGACGCTGGCCGTAGGATTTTCCTGCAACAACGCATTGACAACCTTCTGAACAGCCGGCTTGGGAAAGCCCAGCAAAACAAGGGCGGTAATCGCTTCATCCGCGGCCGCATTAACCGCCTGACCGGAAAACAGAACGGGAGCATCTGCACCGTCTCCCTTGACGACCTTGTCTTTTAATTCAAGAATAATGCGCTGGGCGGTCTTCAAGCCAATTCCTTTAATAGATTTGATTCTGGAAACATTTTCCCCGATGATAGCTTCCCGGATTTCATCGGCACTCAAAGAAGACAGCATCATACGGGCAGTATTGGCGCCCACGCCGCTCACCCCAATCAGCAGGCGGAAAAACTGTCTTTCATCTTTGCTTGAAAAACCATAAAACATTTCCTCATCTTCCCGCAGGATGTGATGGATATAGAGCGTGGTTTCAGAGAGATTCTCTAACATCGCATAGGTTTGGAGAGAAATAAAAGCGTGATAACCGATGCCTCCACATTCAATCACGATATCGGTGGGAAGCAATTCGACAATTTTACCTTTGATGTAGTCTATCATAATAGTTCATCTATAGGGCGAAGGTACGCACAATTTTTGAAATTCAAAAAAAATCATCTACCTTTGATAAATTAAATTTAAATAGGATGCGAAACTATCAAAGTCCCGTAATGAAATCTGTCCCGCTCTCATTGGAACAGACGATTCTGAACGCCAGCCACGAGATAATACCCGTTATCCCTGTTAATCCTGGTTTTACCTATGAAAATTACTACGAAGAATGGGAGGAAAGAAAATGAAAAGACCGGTTATTATCATATTCGCATTCCTTCTGTTCTTGGGAATGGCGTGCAGTAAAATTGCGACGGATAACACAGTAGAAAGCATCCCGCAAATCAGTCAAAAAAGCGATATTTGGCTGATGGAGGATATGAGCGACAGGATGGTTCCGGGAGAACAGGGCGGTGGTCAGGCAGTCGCAAATTTTCAAGAGGAGGGGAGTAAGATCCATACGGAATTGAGTAGTGACGGGACGTATGCCCAAGTTGTATGGAATGCCAATGACAGTTTTGAAATGCTGGCCTACAACACTGAGACAGGCAAATTTCCGTATACTATATATACAACAGCCCAAGGAGGTGTAAACGCCAGCTTTACTTATTCTAATACGATATCCTTAAGTCCCTGTTACAATCTATACCCGGGTCCTCGCAGAGTATCCACCTACAACGATGTACCCATTTTTGGTATCACAATCCCGATTAACCAGACTGCCACGGCCGGTTCCGTGTCACCCGGAGCGAATGTTGCATTTTGTAAAACTAACGGTCAAGTATCAGATTTTCACTTTCTTAACGCAGCATCTTTTATAAAATTCCGCTTGGCGGGATCCGTGGTAAGCAATGTAACATCTGTTTCCTTTAAAGGAGCCTCTGACTTGGCGGGAGATAGCATTCTGATGGTGGAAAATGACGGAACGCCCGTGTTGACCCAGCAAATTTATTTCACGGATGATGTCACTTCCAATACAGTTACTTTGACCGGTTCCTTCCAAACAGGTGTGGATTACTACTTCACGATTTTCCCGGGCACGCAGTACGGTTTCTCGATGGTTTTCTCGGACGGTACCAATAAGAAAAGGATGGTATCCAGTACGAAATTAGAACTTAATCGTAACACTATTACCGATTTAGGTACGATTGATATAGGAAATGAACTGATTGATGACACCCCGGATAACGCCATTTTATATATTGAAGCGACTTCCGGAAAAACACCCGTCAGTATTGCGGTCATTTCGGAAGGATTTACGCAAGACGAACTGGGTGATTTTGAACTGCTGGCCAAGAGCGGAATAGATGCTATGTTCTCCGTAGAACCTTTCAAATCCTATAAGGAATACTTTAATGTATGGATACTGAAAGTGGCTTCCAATGAATCCGGCGCAAGTATTACTGATGGAAAGGGAAATATCATCACTAGGAAAGATACCTATTTTGAATCCCGATGGGGAGCGGAAACATACAATGATATGACGGCAAATTTAGATAAAGTTCTATCCTTTGTCAATAATAATTGTCCGGATGTCATCAATGGAATCCGTAACGCAACACAAGTTGCCACTTTGATGATAATCAATGATCAGCGATATGGCGGGATTTGTCATAGTTACCTGAATAGTGACCGATGTGTGGGGATGGTTCCGTATATAGGTGGAGGACAATCTATAGAATGGTCTTATCCCAAAAAGGAAGCAGCCAATGAAAGCACGATGACCGGAGGAACCAGAAGTGTTACGAATGCAGAAATTCAAGCGTTGGGGATTTGTAGTGGAGACTGGCGGAACGTGATGATTCACGAATTCGGCGGACACGGATTTTCCAGGTTGTTGGATGAATATTGGTATGATAGTTATTATGAGGCTACAACGGCTATACCCGACCATAGTTATACGGTTCCTTACGGATTGAATATCTCCGCCACTTATAACAATCCGCCCTGGCAAAGCGCATTGCTGGATAATCTAAGTATCTTACAGACTATTAATCCTTTGTATAGCAGAATCGGGGTATATCATGGAGGAGCCGTATCCATTTTTAATCGCTGGCGGAGCGAAAAAATCAGTTGTATGATAGACAACCGGAAATATTTCTCGACCTGGCAAAGAATGCTGATAGTGGATCGTATCCTTTCAATGGCGGGAGAAAGTTTCGATATCAATAACTTTATCAGTAAGGATGACCCGACCGACCCGCTGCGGGATATCGTCAGCAGTTCCACCTACGGCAGCGTAACGCGAAGCATACCGACGAAAGTAATGCCGATGTTGCCCGCACCGGTGCTGCATAACGAATAAGAAAAAGATTAGAATAAACCGGGCTCGTCGCTGTAATCTTGCATTTTATTGAGCCCTAAATGTTTATAAGATAATTCTGTAACCTCTCTTCCACGGGGAGTCCTGACGATGAATCCTTCCTTAATGAGGAAAGGTTCATAGACTTCCTCAATGGTTCCGGGATCCTCCCCGACCGCCGTAGCGATGGTGCTGATACCGACCGGACCACCTTTAAATTTGGTGATAATCGTTTTGAGGATTTTATTGTCAATGGTGTCTAATCCTCTTTTGTCGATATTCAACGCATCTAGCGCAAATTTGGCAATCTCGATATCGATTTTACCATTTCCTTTCACTTGGGCAAAATCACGGACGCGGCGAAGCAAAGCATTGGCGATACGGGGTGTTCCACGACTGCGCAAGGCAATCTCGTGGGCGGCTTCTTCACTGATTTCCACCTTTAAGATGCGCGCGCTGCGTTGGATGATATGCAACAATGTAAGGGTATCATAATATTCCAAGGCGCATTTGATGCCGAAACGCGCCCGGAGAGGAGAAGTCAGCAAACCACTGCGCGTCGTAGCGCCTACCAAGGTGAACGGAAAAAGATTGATACGCACGGAACGGGCTCCGGGGCCTTTGTCCACCATAATATCAATCACGAAATCTTCCATAGCGGAATACAGATATTCCTCGACCACGGGAGAAAGCCGATGAATCTCATCGATAAAAAGAACATCACCTTTTTGGAGAGAAATCAGCAGACCCGCCAAGTCTCCGGGCTTATCCAGAACGGGACCGGAAGTAATTTTCATATTTACGCCCAATTCATTGGCGATGATATGAGCCAGGGTTGTCTTTCCCAGTCCCGGAGGGCCGTGAAAAAGGACGTGGTCCAAAGCCTCGTCACGCATTTTGGCAGCCTGGATAAAAATTCTCAGATTTTCTACAATTTTATCTTGTCCGGTGAATTCTTCCAGGTCCTGGGGACGCGTTATTCCGTCCAATTCATTATCTTTGCACTCTCCTTGGGTGTGCGGGTCGAAAGATTCTTGCATATCCAAAAATAATATTTACAAATATATTAAATTTTTTAAAAACTTTTGATGATGTTATTATTGCTGTTAATTTGTTGAAAACTCTATAAGTTATGAGTATTCAATAAATTACAAAATGATAAATTGGCTGGAAACTTTTATTGAATTCAACATTGTTTTTCTTGTATTTATTAAAAAGAATCCGATATAAGCAAATTTTTCAAAGAAATAAATTTAGTTTTCAAAAGTCTTCCACCCGGATTTAACACACTTATCAACAGTTTCTGAACAATCAGTATGATCAGCGAAGAAAAAATTACCCTTTTGCGAGAACATCTCCACACGGAGAGATTGCTGGTTTGTTCCGGTCTGTCGTTGTCCGCCCGGTGGTTCGTCGCCGGCGAAACCCAATACAAAGGTATCAATTTTATCCTTCTTCCTGACCAGGAAAGTGCGGAATATTGCTCTGCTGACTTATATAATATAATAGAGGGGGATAAGGTGTTTTTCCTTCCCCATTCCGGTAAGAATATTGAAAAAAGCAATTATCAATCTACTTTACGGGTGCAGCGTACCGCTGCATTGGGAAAAATCAAAGAGCATACTCCCGGAGAAACTTTATTTATTGTTTCTTATCCGCTTGCCCTTGAAGAAAAAATTCCTTCCCTTCAGCAGTTTCAACCTTTAGTTACTTTAAAAGTCGGTCAGGAAATATCCCACGAATCCATTTCTCAGATTTTATATGAGAATGGGTTCGAGCGGGTGGATTTCGTCAGTGACCCCGGGCAGTATGCGATTCGAGGAGGAATCATCGATATTTTTTCTTATTCGATGAATCAACCGTATCGTTTTTCTTTTTTTGGAAATGAAATCGATAAAATAAGCATTTTTGACTGCAACACCCAACTTTCCGTAGAAAACTGTTCTCAGGCAGATATATACCCCTCTTTCTTTACGAAGGAAGAAGAAAAGACGGAATGGATAGTAGAGCGTCTTCCGAAAGATACGCTTTTCTGGCTGGATTCCGTAGATTTATATAAAGAAAGCGGTTTTTATCCTTTTATAGAACAATATCAGCGTATCTGCTTGACACCGCCCGTCGAGCGGAATCCATCCGTTCCCGTCATTCCTTTCCATATCGTGGCCCAGCCTGTTTTCCACAAAAATTTTGAGTGGATGATTGAGGATATACGCACCAAAACGGAATCCGGGTATAAAGTAATGGTATTCGGAGAGAAGAAACAGCAGTTGGATCGTCTTTCTTCCATCATCGCCCAGAATTATGGGGTTCAACCCGAATTTATTCCCGGAAATAACTTGCACGAAGGTTTCATCGATCACGATGCCCGTGTCTGCTGTTATTCCGACCACGAATTATTCGACCGTTTCCACCGGGTGACGCTGCGTCGTACCGTCGATAAGAGCGAACAGTTGACCATCAATGATTTGACCAGTTTTACGGTAGGGGATTATATCGTTCACATTGATTATGGTGTCGGTATTTTTGGCGGATTGGTGAGGATTGCGGACGAAAAGGGTCGCTGGCACGATGTGGTGAAACTGGAATATAAAGATAAGGATGTCATTTTTATTTCCATTCATTCCCTCCATAAGATATCCCGGTATAAATCCAAAGACAGCGAAGCGCCGCGTATCCATAAATTGGGCAGTAAAACTTGGGTGGCTACCAAGGTGGCCGCCAAAAACAAGGTTAAAGATATTGCTAAGGATTTGATTCGGCTTTATGCCAAGCGAAAAGCATCGAGCGGTTTTGCTTTTTCTCCCGATAATTACCTGCAAGAGGAACTGGAATCTTCTTTTATATATGAAGATACTCCCGATCAGGATAAAGCCATCCGGGCCGTCAAACGGGATATGGAAGATACTTGTCCGATGGATAGGCTGATTTGCGGCGATGTGGGATTCGGAAAGACAGAAGTCGCCATCCGCGCCGCGTTCAAGGCCGTATGCGACAGCAAACAGGTGGCGGTCTTGGTTCCCACTACGATTCTTTGCCTGCAGCATTACAATACCTTTACTTCCCGTCTGGAAAATTTCCCTTGCCGCGTGGATTTTATCTCTCGTTTACGGACGCCCAAAGAAATCAATACCATCAAGCAGGAGTTGAAAGAAGGGAAAATTGATATCATCATCGGTACCCATAAATTATTGAACGAACAATTTGAATTCAAGGATTTGGGCTTGCTGGTGATTGATGAAGAGCAGAAATTCGGAGTCAGTGCCAAGGAAAAACTTCGGCAGATGCGGGTGGGTGTCGATACCTTGACTTTGACGGCGACTCCTATTCCGCGTACCTTGCAATTTTCTTTGCTGGGCGCACGCGACTTGTCCGTCATCCAGACGCCGCCCCCCAACCGTATTCCCATCCAGACCGAAATAATGACCTTCGATAAGGAGGAAATCAAGCGTATCATCCATTATGAACTCAAACGTGCCGGTCAGATTTTCTTTGTCCACAACAAAGTGGAAGAATTGCCGGCCATCGAAGAAGTGCTGCATCGCTTGGTTCCGGATATGAAAATATGCGTGGCGCACGGACAAATGGAATCCCAGACCCTGGAAAACAAAGTAATGGATTTTATCAATGGGGATTATGATTTATTGCTTTGTACGACCATCATAGAAAACGGACTGGATATTCCTGCAGCCAATACCATTATCATCAACCAGGCGCAAAACATCGGCTTGAGCGACTTGCATCAGTTGCGGGGCCGGGTGGGGCGTTCCAACAAACAAGCCTTCTGTTATCTGATCGTTCCTCCGCTGATCTCGATTTCCGAGGATTCGCGCCGGCGTTTGAAAGCCATAGAAACATTCAGCGATTTAGGCAGCGGATTCAGCATTGCGATGCAGGATTTGGATATCCGGGGAGCCGGCAACCTTCTCGGTGCCCAGCAAAGCGGATTTATCAGCGATATGGGTTTGGAAACTTTCCAAAAGGTGTTGACAGAGGCGATGGAAGAACTGGGAGTAGAGACGGGCTATGCAACCCCCTCGCACACGGAGCAATATTTGACGGATTGTACAGTGGAAACGGATCAACCGGCATTGTTGCCTGACAGTTTTGTGGACCTCACGGTAGAAAAAATCAGAATTTACAAAGATTTGGACGCGATTACGGATGAAAGGAGCCTGGAAAAAGCCAAAGCCCGCTTAATCGACCGTTTCGGTCATCTTCCGGTGGAAGTGGAGAATTTGTTTACGGTCGTGCAGATTCGTCAACTGGGAAGGCGCTTGGGGTTTGAGACCATCATCTTCAAGAATCATTTATTGATTGCGTACTTTATTGCTGATTCAAAATCACCCTATTATAAATCAGAAGTATTTGAGCGGATTATGGACAGAATAGCCGATACGGGGATGGGTTTTGAGATGAAACAAGGGTCTAACGCAAAGTTAAAATTGCTCTCTCACGGCATTCCTTCGTTGCAGGATGCTAGAAATCTTTTGCGCAAATTAGAAGCATAAATTTTGAAAAATGGATTAAAAATCGCAACTTTGCAGGTTAGTATCCGTTTTTTGGATAAAAGTGTTGATGAAGCGTAGTAGAAATATCGGGATTTTTACCCTCCTCTTTCTGTTGTTCGGAGTGCTGTCACTACGGGCGCAGTCGGGAGCTTTTTCTACCTATTCTCCCTATTCCGTATTTGGGGTTGGCGAGCAGATGACCGAGGGTACCGCTTTCAATAAAACGATGGGCGGCGTCGGTGTTGCAACCCGAAACAACCGTTATATCAACTACTTGAATCCTGCCGCTCTGACGGCGCGCGACACCCTGGCCTTTATGTTGGACTTCGGGGTGAGCAATAGCAACAAATATTTTCAGCAAGGCAATATAAATTCGGTCAACAACCAGTTTAATATTTGCAATTTCATCCTTTCCGTACCTATTTATCGCAGTTCAGCCTTGGCTATCGGCATCACGCCGTACAGCGGGGTGGGCTACGATTTCTCGTATGCCGAAACTCGTCCCGAGATTATCGGTTATACGGGCAATATCGATTATCAGGCGTACGGACAAGGTGCGCTGACTAAAATTTTTCTTTCTGCCGGCGCCACCTTCTGGAAGCGTTTTTCTATCGGCGCGGAGTTCGATTATTATTTCGGCCGTATTGAAAAGGTGTCCAACAAAATTTTCGAGCAAGCGTCTTTCCGTTCCACCTATGGAGGATATAATATGAAACTGTGGGGCTTGGGCGGGAAGTTCGGTCTGCAATACGAGCATCGTTTCAATACCCTCAATTCCCTGACGGTGGGAGCGACCTATCGCTTGAAGACCGACATTCACGGGACCAACGAAGAATATTACCACGCGACGCTGTCCAGCGTGCAGGATTCTGTCTATACGCGGGATATGATGACGCAGAAGGTGAAACTGGGCGATGAAATCGGAGTGGGTCTGGCGGTCAAGATTGACGGACGATGGAGTGTGGAAGTGGATTATTTGCGTTCGGACTGGCGGGACAGTAATTTCAGCAACGCCCGTGGCTTTGCCGTTCAGACCGAAGACAACCTGATTTTCGAGTCCGCGGCGTCGCATACCATCCGTGCCGGCGTGGAGTTCGTACCCAACCGCAACGATATCCGTTACTATTACAGAAGGATGGCCTATCGTGCGGGAGTCTATTATGATACGGGAAATATCCGATACGGAGGAAACCCTGTAACTCGCTGTGGATTAACGCTTGGAATGACATTTCCGGTGTTCCGCTGGTTCAACGGTTTCACCATCGGCATAGAAATTGGAAAGAGAGGTACATTGCGCAACAATATGATCCGGGAGAATTACTTCCAGGTTCACGCAAGTATGAATATACACGATGTATGGTTCCAAAAACCGAAATATGAATAAAATAACTCTAAAGAATATGAAAAAATCAGTCGTTATTCTCAGTGTAATCGCCCTTTTGTTTTCGGGTGTCAGCGCTTCTGCGTATGGGAAATACGGAAAAGACAGCGCCGAGTGTTTGAAGTATTTGTCTTTCTACAAGGACCACTTCAAAGTGAAGAATTACAAGGATGCCCTTCCCAACTGGCGCAAGGCCTTCAAGTTGTGTCCTCCCACCGCCAACCAGACGATGCTGATTGACGGTACGTCCCTGATGCGGCAGGAAATCAACAAGAACAAGAAGAACGCCCAGTTGCGGGAGTCCCTCATCGACACCTTGATGCTCTTGCACGACTTGCGTATGCAGAATTTCCCCAAGATGAAGAGCAAGGCCTTGGAGAACAAGGTGCTGGATATGATTCAGTATCGCAACCAGGATAAAAAGGTTCTCTATGATCTTTGCAAGGAGGCGATTGGTGACAACAAAGAGAAGACCAAAGCCAGCATTTTCGTCAACTATATGAACTGCTCGGTGGAACTCTATCAGGCCGGTCAACTGGATATCGATCAGGTCCTCGCCGACTATGAGAGTTGTATGACTTATCTGGATGCCGTCCTGGCCGCCAATCCTTCCGATGAAAATACGAAGAACATCCGCGGTGCGGTCGAAAACCTCTTCGTGGCCAGCCGCGTCGCGTCCTGCGAGAACCTGATTGCGATTTTTACGCCTAAGTACAAAGCGGACCCGAGCAACCTGGAACTGTTGGGCAAAATCGCCAATATGATGCGCAGTACGGAAGATTGTACCGACAACGATTTGTATTTCACGGCGGTGACCGAACTCTACAAGGCCGACCCCAACTACAAGACGGCCTACGGATTGTATCGTATGTTTGCCTCCAAGGGCGATATTGCTGCCGCTAACAAGTACCTGGAAGAAGCCATTGCGCTTCCCGACTCCGACGACGAAATGGACGCTCAATATTATTATGAGTCCGCGGTGTTCAACCACAAGAGCGGCAACAAATCCAAGGCGTACGCATCGGCTCAGAAAGCCATTTCGCTGGACCACGACGGAGATATCACCGGTAAGGCGAATATGCTTTGCGGACAGATTTGGGGCAGCACTTCCTGCAAGGGAGGCAACGAAATCGAAGCCCGCGCTCCGTTCTGGGTGGCGGTGGACTTTATGATCCGTGCCAAGAATGCCGACTCGACCCTGGCTGAGGAGGCTGACCGTTTGATTGGACAGTACCGCCAGTATTTCCCCGAGAAATCCGAGGCCTTTATGTACAACCTTACGGACGGTGATCGCTATACGGTGAATTGCGGCGGTATGTCTGCCGTGACGACCGTGCGTACCCAGAGCAAATAAATTGTTCCCTCGGCACAATATCCGATTCGGGAGGCCGGCCATCTGTTTGATGGTCGGTCTCTTTGGGCTTTTTTCCTGTCAGGGAAAACTGGGTAAAGCTGACCGTATCGATTTGTCCCAAGTGCCTGTACAGACAGTCCGGGATATGTTTGTGGTGGATTCGGAAAACGGTCGTATGAAAATGCGGATGGAAGCCGGCCTGATGGAGCGTTACGAGACGGACACCTCTTCTTACGAGTTGTTCCCCGAAGGATTCTTCGTTTATGTTTATGACGAGCAAGGGGACTTGCAAACGACCATTTCCTCTCGGAAAGCCCGGCATTCGAAGGACAATGGAAAAGAAGTGTGGATGGTGACGGGAAATGTCGTTACGAACAACATCAAATCCCGCGAGGTGATGGAGTCTGACACCATCTATTGGGACCGGACCAACGAGGTTTATTGGACGGATTGTTATGTGAAGATGTACTCGCCTGACGGCTTCATCCAGGGCTATGGTATGCGCTCCGACCAGCGGGAACACAGTTCGGTCATCTACCGGCCTTTCAACAGTTATGCGTTCGTGGAAGAAGAGGAAGAGCCGGTCGATTCGGTCAATTTAATCGGTCCTATTATGAAAAAATAAAGGAAAACATCGTAATTTCAAGGATTTTTTCGTATCTTCGCAGCCCTGCTTGTATGGGCGGATAAAATGTAAATATAAAATTATTGTAATAATATGGCGGTTCTTGAACAAATTCGCGTAAAGTTCGGTGTGGCAATCACAGTGATTATTGCCATCGCGCTCTTGTCTTTCATTATTGACCCGAGCACGCTTAGTTCCGTAACTTATTCTATGTCTTCTCGCAATGACGTAGGTAAAATTGATGGAAAGAGGATTGGGTACCAGGAGTTCCAGGAGACCTTGGACAAGTACAACAAACTCAATGAAATCATCACCGGCAGTTCGGCTTCTTCCGACGAGCAGCAGCGTGCGGTGCGTGATGCTGCCTGGCAGTCGTTGGTGGATGATTATCTCTTCATCAAAAACTGCAAGAAAGCAGGCATTTTTGTCAGCAAGGATGAAAAAGTGGAATTGACCACCGGCAGCAACCTGTCCCCGATTATCGCCCGCGACCCTAACTTTGCGGGTGAGGACGGCACTTTCAGCGTTGACCGTCTCGTGGAGTTTGTCCAAACGGTCCAGAGCGATGAGAGCGGCCGGATGAAATTGTACTGGGATTATCTCCAGAAAGCCGTGATGACCGAGGCATATTATGAGAAATATGCCGCGCTCTTTACCAAGAGCAACCAGAACAATGTCTTGATGGAGGCCCGTCAGATCAAGGAAAACAACACGACGGCCAATATCCAGTATGTGTCGGTGCCGGTCGGTTATGTGCGTGACAGCACCTTGAGTGTCAGCGATGCCGAAGTGGAGAAATACTACAACGCCCACAAGAAAAATTACAAGGTCAAAGCCAGCCGCGACATTGACTATGTCGTGTTCGAGGTCAAGGCTTCCGCCAAGGATATCGCCGCGGCGCAGGAAAAAATCAATGCCTGCTACGATGAATTCCTGGCCAGTACCAATCTCAAGGCCTTCTTGCTTCGCAATTCCGATACGAAGTACGACAGCAAGTGGTATGGTAAAGGTGAGTTGAATACGGTGGACCGCAAGGTTGCCGAATTCGTGGATAACTCCGCCGCTGGCAAGGCCTCCGAGGTGATTGCTTCCGATGAGGCCTTCTATGCCGTGCGCGTTTTGGCCGTGAAGATGATGCCCGACCGTATCGAGGTGAAAGTGATTCCCGCCAACGGTGAGGAGAGCATTACCCCCGAGTTGACGGAGAAACTGGATGCGGCGGAAGCGATGACGATGACCCAGGACCGTATGTTGTCCGGTTGCGAAGATTTGTTCGACGCCCGTGTCAATGTGGCCCAGTTTGTCACGAGCCCGCAGTATGGTCAGTTGCTCGTCAAGGTCGTCAGCAAATCAGAGCCTGTCCAGAAGAAGCAGGTCGCGATTTTGTCCAAGAATATCGTTCCGGGCAAAGAGACCTACAACACTTATTATTCTCAGGCCAACACCCTGGCGGCCCGCGCCGGCGGCACATACAAAGGCTTCAAGGCGGCTGCCGATTCGTTGCACCTATATGTTCAGAATTATGACAAGATGCCGGAAAGCGCCCGCAATCTGGGTGCCATAGACGGTACGGTCGAGGTGACCCGTTGGGCGTTCGACCACAAGAAGGGCGAGGTGAGCAACATTATCACCGTTGCCAACAAGGCGTTCTTCGTCGTGGCGCTCAAAGACATTCACAAGGAGGGCTATACCCCGGTGAAAGAAGTCTCCGCGATGATTAAGACCCAACTCTTCCAGGAGAAAGCCGCGGCCAGCAAAGCCAAGGAAGTGGCTGCCAAAGTGGCCGGTCTAGAAGATATGAATGAGGTGGCGAAAGCCTTGGATGCCGAATTGATGACCAAAGACGGCGTGGCGTTCGCATCCTCCGGAGCAGTTCCCGTCGAGCCCGTTCTGTTGGGAGCGGTCGCTTCTGCAGAGGTCGGTGTCGTCAGCGGTCCCGCCCATTCCAACTATTCCGTCTTTATGTATAAGGTTCTTTCCCGCGAAGAGGGTTCCTTCTACAATGAGGACGATGCCAAAACGATGGATGCACAGAAAGCCCAATACTATTCGCAAATGATTGTGCCCGTGATGTCTGAGAACAAGGTCACGGATAATCGCGCCCGCTTCTATTAGCAGCGTGCGGCCCGAATAGCCCCGATGGGCGTTTTCTGTCCGAAATGATGAACTCGGAAGAATTAATAGCCAGCGCGCACGAAGAATTGATGCGCTCGTTGCCGGAGAGCCTGACTCCCGAAGAAAGGGACCAAGTCGAACGGGCTTTTGTTCTGGCGGAGGAAGCGCATCGCCCGCAAAAGCGCAAAGGCGGAGAACCCTACATCCTTCATCCCATTCACGTGGCGCTCGTCGTCATCCGAGAGATGATGCAGACGGATGTCAGCATCATTTGTGCGGCCTTGTTGCACGATGTGGTGGAAGATACGCCGCACGGCATCGATGAAATCCGCGCTTTGTTCGGAGATGATGTCGCCTTTCTGGTGGAGGCCGTCACCAAGCGCAACAACGACCAGATTGATAATTACCAGCACATCTTGGGCTCTGTTCAGGAAGATGTGCGTGTGTTGATTCTGAAACTCTCGGACCGCTTGCACAATATGCGTACGCTGCAGGCGATGAAACCGGAGAAACAATGGAAAATCGCTTCTGAAACGCAGTTTTTCTTTGCTCCGCTGGCGGGTCGTCTGGGTTTGTACTCCGTCAAATCCGAGTTGGAGAACCTGGCCTTTTCTTTCCTCAATCCCGAAGAGAACAATTTTATATCCCACCTGCTGAACGAAGATAAAGTTCGTACGCAGGGCGCGGTGGAGGCTTTTATGAGCGAAGTGGCCGGGATTGTAGGACAAAGTCTGGGCGGCATCCGCTGGGATATCCGCTACCGCAAGCCTTACAGTATCTGGCGGGAGATGCAGGAGAAGGACACGGATTTCTTCCACGTCCCGTTCAAGCATTATATCCGTGCTTCTTTCAACCGCGATGAAGTGTACGCTTTGACCGGGTGGAACGCCAAAGAAGAAGATATCGTGTTGAGGCTCTATTCTATTCTGTCCCAACGATACCGAGAGCAGACCGGCAGTTTTGTCAATTATATGGCCCAGCCCAAGGCCAACGGCTACCGTTCGGTTCATTTCCGCCTGCTCAATCCTTATGGGCAGATCGAGGAGTTCCATGTCTCGTCCGACAATATGCGCAAGCAGTCCTATTACGGCTGTGTCGTCGAGCGCAAAGAGCAGTGGCTGCAGCGTCTGACGGATGTGCTGCGCGAACTGTCCAAAGAGTCAGAGGGCATTATGCCGGGCATTCAGCATTCCTTGTTCAACGAGGATATAGTCGTCTTTACTCCGCAAGGGAAACCGATAACGCTTCCTAAAGGGGCTACGGTGCTGGATTTTGCTTATGAGGTGCATACCGACATCGGCGACCACGCCCAATATGCTAATGTCAATGGACAGAAAGTGAGCGTGAAGACGGTGTTGCATCGGGGAGATTGTGTCTATGTGGGAAAGGCGGACCACGTGCATCCCCGTCCTGACTGGCTTGACGCCACGGTCTCGTACAAGGCCCGCAAACGCATCAGTTCTTACTTGCGTGACCTTCCCAAGCCCCGGTATTGTCTGTGTTCTTTATGCCATCCGATGCCCGGGGAGGAAATTATTGGCTTCAAAGACGCGTCGGGGCAGATTTCGTTGCATACGCGTAACTGCCAAGAAGCGCTCAGCATTGCTTCCGCCAGGGGAAATACGATTGTGTCCGTGAGCGATTTCTACGCGGAGCCCAATGTCCTCTACCCGGTCGGCATCCACATCAAGGCCATCGACCGTTATCATTTGTTGCGGGATATTATCCATTGTATCGTTGAAGACCACAAACTCCCCTTGACTAGCATTACGATGGGGGTGAAGGATGAGATTTTTACTTGTGATATCCGCATCTCCGTGCATTCCGTCACCGAACTCAACGAAACGGTGTTCTCCCTGGCCGATTTGGAGGGAGTCGATCAGATTCGCAAGGAACGCTTTTAGCGGGCGTTTTTGGCCGGGTAACCCTTAGTCACCGTAGGGGTCTCCGCTGTTCCACTCTTTTTCGCTCAGACCGTGGCGGTTGACGCAGTGGTCGTAAATCTTGTCTTTTTCTTCAATGCTCAGTTCGCCCCACCAGCGGGTGCAAGCCGGATAGATGATGGTAGATTCATCCACGGTCTCGCCGGGATGGGCTTTGGTGAAAGATTTGCGGGCAATCCGCTCTTTTTGTGAAATGGGAATCGATGCCCACCAGTTGTCAAGTTCCGTATTGTTCATAATAAACGCGTTTTTCGTTTACAAAAATATGAAAAATTCGTCGAAAAATCTAAAAAAAGTGCGGTTTTTTTGTGTTTTGCTTTTTTCTTCTTAACTTTGCAAGTTGTATGTAAAATTGGCTCAAATCGTGAAACGTATTGCTTACATAGGCCTTGCAGCAGTTTTATTCGGGGTGTTCTTCGCTTGCAGCACCTCCAATAAGGCCGCCAAATTGGCCGGGCGGACAGACGAAGTTGAACTGCGACTGCCTAGCGAAGAAAATGTAAAACCCACTGAAATAGATACAGTTAAGCGCCCTGAAACCATTGTCGTCAAGGACGAGGAAGGTAATGATATGGTGTTGATGAACGCCATTTTGGACGACGAGACGGGTGAGATGGTGGCGACGGAAGTGCTGGATGCGGCGACCATTACGGTCCGCTTCAAAAGGGTGGCTGAGCGCCGCGGTAAAATTGATTTGGGCTTTGAGGTGGTGGTGCCCGCCGTTATGTTGGACAACCAATGGCAGATGCATCTTACCCCCGAGTTGTACCTGATTGCCGACAACGGCGCTGTTCTTGATTCTTCTTATCTGGAGAAAATCGTCATCACGGGCGAGGTTTTCCACATCCGCCAGTTGCGGGGTTATCAGCTCTATGAGCAGTTGATGAAGGAAATCGCCGATTCCGGTAAATACCGCGGCGGACATACGCTGGAGGTGTTTGTCGAACGCAATATGCCTGAGATTTACAGCCTCAAATACGACACTTCCTATGTCTATTCCAAGGCGGATTCCTCCAAGGTGGTGGAAGAGTTGGAAAACTGGTATTCCGTGACCGACCAGGAGGCGATTGACCACTATAGCAACCATTGCGCGCTCAAGGGCCTTCGCAAGAAGAAACAGAAAGCGGGCGTGATGAAAGACCCCAATGACCGCACCGGTATCCGGATTGACTCCGTGATTCGCAGTGAGGACGGCAATTTCGTCTGCGGGTATGTGGAGACCATTTCCACTCGCAAAAAAAAAAAAAAAGCGCTGATTTATGTGGCCGGCAACATTTACGACAACAACGGCAAGCGCATCTACCGCGTGCCTCGTACCGACTCGTTGGAATATAACATTAGTTCTGCCGCCCAACTCTACAAGCAGCAGGATCGTTATCTCCATCGTGTGGTTTATCGTCGCGCCGAAGCCAACACCTCTTTCAACATCGACTTCAAGGTCGGCCGCTATGAGGTGGATCCCGCTTTGAATGAAAACGCCACCGAAATCAAACAGATTCGCAAGACGATTCATAATATCTTGCAGAGCCAGGATTTCGACTTGGACAGCGTGGTCGTGACGGCGCATTGCTCGCCGGAGGGCAGCCATCAGGCGAATGATATGCTTTCCCGCAAGCGTTCTCAGTCCGTCTCCACCTACTTTGACGGTTATATGAACCACGTGGTGGATTCTCTCAATGCGAACCGGGGCTTCTCCGTCGATGAATTCGGCAACATTCATAAAGACCGGGCGATTATGAAGATTCGCTTCCGCTCCCGCTCCAGGGCGGAGAACTGGCCGTTGCTCAATGAGTTGATTCTGAAAGATTCGGTTCTCACAGATGCCAACAAGCAGGCGTATGCCGACGAGGTTCTGCCTGTAGAGAATCCCGACGCCCGCGAAATGAGACTCAAGGGGCAGCCTTATTATAATTATGTAAAGGAAAATCTCTATCCCAAACTCCGTACGGTGAACTTCAATTTCCACCTGCATCGCAAAGGTATGGTCAAAGATACGGTTGTCACAACCGAGTTGGATACGATTTACAAGAAGGGTCTGGAATACCTCAAAGACCGCGACTATGACAATGCCATCGAGATACTTCGCAATTATCCGGATGATTACAACCTGGCCGTCTGTTATGTTGCGCTGGACCGCAACTTGAGCGCGCTGGGTATTTTGGAGACGATGAAGCGGACGGCGGAGGTCAACTACCTGCTCGCGCTGGTCTATTCCCGCCAAGGCGACAACAAGAACGCCGTTCAGTGTTATTTGGATGCCTGCCGTCAGGATGCGACCTACAAGAATAGAGGTAACTTGGATCCGGAGATTTCCATTTTAATAAAAACTTACGGCTTGAATGCCCAACCGGACGATGAGTTCGACTTTTAAAAGAATAAGCCCAAGATGAAACTATTCAGACATATATCAGTTGTTCTTTTGGCGGGGACTTTCCTCCTTTCTGCCACACTTGCCGGTGCGCAGGAAAAGAAGTACAAGATAAATTCCGTATGGGATAACTTCTTTATTACGGCCGGCGGGGGTGCTACGATACTGACGGAGGACAATCAACCTTTCTTCAACGGCAAGGTGAAAGGGGATGTCGAGTTCGGTTTCGGTAAATGGTTTTCTCCGGAATTCGGTTTTCGGCTCGCTGTTCACGGCGGTGCGCTCTCCGAATATGTCAAGGAACCCCGTCATCGCCTGACCGTTCCCGTTATTTTCCGGGGAATGGAAACCAATGAACTGTCTGCGCGTTATTATTATGCTCACAATGATTTCCTCTGGAATTTCTCCAATACGGTAGCCGGATATTCCCGTGACCGTGTTTATGAGTTCGTTCCTTATGTGCATATGGGCGTGTTCCGGACCTTTGATTTTGACAAAAAAGGGGTAAAGCACGAGTATGCTGCCGGTCTGGGTATTCTCAATAATTTCCGGGTCAGCGATGCGGTCAGTCTCTATATCGACTTGCGCACCACTTTCGTGAACGGACGCAATGTCCGTCGTCCTTATTCCGGCGGCGCCTTGCAATCGACGGTTAATGCCGGTTTAACTTACAATATAGGCAAGAGTTGGTGGACAACGGATGTGGGGCGTCCCAATGACCGTTCGCTGGTGCACAATTCTTTCTTCGAGAATATGTTTGTCGCCGTGATGGGCGGTGTGTCCACGGTGTCTGAAAGCGGCCAGGGCATCCGTTTCAACGGCAATGCGACCGGCTCCTTCGATATTTCCCTCGGCAAGTGGTTCTCCCCGTATTTCGGCGGTCGTATCGGTTACTCCGGCGGCGTGCTGTCCGAGTGGCTGGCATCTCCCCGCCCGGGTATGTCCAACATCCCCGGTATGCACCAGGGAAAGGCGATGTATCTCAACAAAATGGACTACAGTTATCTCCACGCCGAACTGTTGTGGGATGTAGTCAATTCGTTCATCGCCTCCGGCAAACGGCCCTTCGGTATTTCGCCGTATATTCATCTGGGTTATATGAACACTCGTCCGAACGGGACGGGCACCGACATCAACGGTATGGGCGGCGGTGGCGGTATTCTCGCCAATTTCCGTCTGATTGACAAACTCGACCTCTTGGTTGACCTCCGCGCGCTGGCGTCCAAGGGCGAGATGCTCGGAAACGATCGCGGTTTTGCTTTCCAAGGCACTGCGTTCGCCGGTCTGGCCTACAATATCGGCCGCCGCGACTTCCCGGAGTCTTCTTCTTTCGAGTTCTTGTATGAAGACAAGCAGCCGACCGGTCCTTCGCCCTATGTGGTGTCTGCGATGAAGAACAATTGGTTCATTTCCTTCGGTGCGGGCGGCAGCCTGTTATGGGAGCCGAAGAGCAACCTCGGCGCCGCGGGCGTCACGCCTTCGCTGGATATTTCTGTCGGTAAGTGGTTCACTCCTTGGACGGCTATCCGTCTGGGTTACCAGGGCTACCGTCACAAACTTCGTTCCCTGGATCCGCGCCAAAGCCTGGATGTAGAATTTGTGGAAGACAAAAACGGCAAGACCTATTACATCAACTCTTTCAATTACGGATATGTGCACGCGGATTTCCTTTGGGATGCGACCCAGACCTTCCGCTACGACCGCTATCGCGTGTGGAGTTTGATTCCGTACACCCATATGGGCGTGATGCGTTCTTATCTGCCGCGCAATTATCAATCCTACAAGCGCTCCTATGTGATGGGCTTCGGTCTCATCAACAGTTTCCGCGTCGGGAGGAGAACGAGCCTGTATGTGGACCTTCGTTCCACCTTCATCGACAACACGATTACGCGCCGCCGCGAATATGGCGGATCCGATATCGCCCTCAATGCGATGGTGGGTGCAACCATCGATTTGACCAAGACTAACTACTTCAAGAGTTATTCAGACACGACAGCCGTTACGGCCCCTGTGTTCGGTCGTTGGAAAGACAACATCTTCGTCCAGATCGGCGGTGGTGTCAATGTCCTTTTCGAAGAGGGATATACCCAGGGCCTGAACTTGATGGCTGCGCCGGCGTTCGAAATCTCCCTGGGGAAATGGTTCTCTCCCGACTTTGGTGTCCGTCTGGGTTATCAAGGCGGCAGCCTCAAGGAGTGGCTGGACGCGCCGCGTCCGCTTTTGGCGGCGACTCCCGCAACGCTGCGTGGCATACAAGGCTACCAGTTGAACGCAAAATATGATTATTTTCACGCGGATATCCTGTGGGATTTGACCAATTTGTTGTACCCGCGCCATTACAACCGCATCTGGTCTTTGATTCCTTATTATCATACGGGATTCTACAATGTCAATACGACGCAAGGTAAGTTGTACCGCGATGGTTTTGCGGCCGGTTTCGGTCTCATCAACACCCTTCGTATTACTCCGGAGTTGGGTGCGTACCTCGATTTGCGGGCGACGGTGTTGAATGCCAACCTGCTCGGTCGCAGCAACAGTTTCGGCTACAAAGGTACGGTGCTGGCCGGTCTGACCTATAATATCGGAGGCGTGGGCAACTGGACTCCCGCCTGGCAGTATCGCAAGAACGGGTACAACGAGCCTCTCAAGTCGAATATCGTTACGGGACCTTCTCCTTATTTGGACAACAAACTTTGGGAGAATGTATTTATCAGTGTCGGCGGCGGTGTCAATATGTTGTTTGAACGCCAGATCAGTACGGCCGGTTTCGCTCCCGCCATCGATGTCAATTTCGGCAAATGGTTCTCTCCCCAGTTCGGTATCCGTCTGGGCGTGCAGGGGGCTTCTATGGTCGAGCACTTGCGTGAGCCTCGTTTCCGCCTGGCGGAGGATGTGGTTCAATGGGCCAAGGAAGACCGTTATCGTTTCGAGAACCGATATTTCTATGTTCACCAGGATTTCCTGTGGAATCTCAACAATACCTTTACCCCGTACGATTACAACCGTATCTGGAACATTATTCCTTACTACCAGTTCGGCTTCATCCAGGGTTTCTACAAGACGGGCCAGGCCTACAAACAGGAATACTCTCTGGGCTATGGTCTCATCAACACCTTCCGCTTGTCTGACCGTCTGAATGCCTATATCGATGTCCGTGCCAACTTGATTCGCAAGCGTCTTCTCCGTTCGAACGGCGCGAATGGTGCGATGGTGACGGCGCTGGCCGGCGTTTCCTATGATATCGGCAAGAACTACTGGTCTTCCTACAAGGATGTGCCCAACAGTTACGCCTATGCGCTCAATGAATTCAAGGACAACTGGTTCTTGAGTCTTGCCGGCGGTGTGACACTGCTGGAAGAAGGTGGCCAGAACGGGTTTACCGGCGATGCCGGCTGGACGGGTGACATTACCATCGGCAAGTGGCTTTCCCCGCAATTCGCCGGTCGTATCGGATATCAGAGAGGTACGATGAAAGACTGGACTTTGTCCCCTCGCCGGGGAATGCCCACGACGGCCGGAAATTACGGCGGCAAGGCGATGTTTGCCAACGCCTACCAGTTCGGCTATGTCCACGCAGACATCCTCTGGAGTATGCTCACGACGATTCTCGGTTATGACGAATATCGCGTTTACGACCTGATTCCTTATGTCCATACGGGTCAGTTCACTACTTATTTCGGCGGAAACCGTCAGCGCGAGTATACGGCCGGTGTCGGTCTCCTCAACAATTTCAACCTTTCCAACCGCTGGGTGGCGTATGCCGACTTGCGTCTCTACTCTTTGAAGGGTGAGTCGGTCGGTAAAAACAATGACAAGGCCTTTGGCGCTTCGTTGCTGGCTGGTTTCAGTTATAACATCGGTACGAGCGGTTTCCGTACCGCCAATCGTCTCAACACGCTCGACCGTACGGGCAAGTTGAGTGCCGGAACTTCCACCAAGCGTGAGACGGGTCTTCCTCCGTTCCTGGCCAACCGTCTTTTCGACAATATTTTCGTTACGGCGGCTATCGGTACCAATATGTTGGGCGAGTTGAAGAGCCAGTCCGAGATTGGGGCCTCCTTCGGCTTTGACATCAACTTCGGTAAATGGTACACCCCGTACTTTGGAAACCGTATCGGTGTGATGGGCGCCAGCCTGACCGAGACCGTCAAGCAGGCCCGTCAGGGCATTACGACCGGTCCCGACCAGTTTGGGGATTACAAGTATAACTCCCGTTTCTACTACCTGCACTCCGACTTTATGTGGGAGGCGACCAACACGATCGGCGGCTACAAACGCGACCGTATCTGGAGTGTCGTTCCTTACAGTCATTTCGGTTTTGCCCAGAACTTCTATACCAAGGGCGGCAGTTTCAAGCGTGAGTTTGCCTATGGTGTCGGCTTGTTGAACAATATCCGTATCGTCGACAATCTCAAAGTCTTTGCTGACCTTCGTTTCACGACGATGAGTTCCCGCTTTGTCCGTCAGGAAGGGGTGATGCCCGTCATTACTTCCTTGTTTGCCGGTCTCACTTACGATCTCAACAAGAACTACTGGCAGTCCTATACCGAGGGCACCGAGAATCAATATGTCATCAAGAACTTCCGCGAGGGCTGGTTCATCGGGTTATCCGGTGGTCTCACGATGGCTGCGGAGGGTGGTCAGAGCAACGGCGCCAATACTTCTCCTACGACGAATGCCGAGTTTACCTTCGGTAAGTGGTTCTCTCCTGATTTCGGCGGTCGTATCGGCTATCAGGCGGGTTCCTTCTCTGAGTGGCTGGATGTTCCCCGTGACGGTGCCAGCACAGTCGTGGAGCCGGTTCAGAACAACAATATGTTCCAGAGCGTCTTGTCCTTCGGTTATCTGCACGCCGACTTGATGTGGGATATGTTCAATACCTTTATGGGACCCAATCCGGAGCGCAAGTGGGATTTGATTCCTTATGCGCACAGCGGTTTCATCCGTACCAACAAGAAGACGGGCGGCAAGTTTGCCAACGGCCTGACGGGCGGTGCCGGTTTGTTTGTGAACTATCACATTGACGAGGAATTCGGTCTCTTTGCGGACGGTCGTCTCTACTGCCTCAAGAGCAACACGCTCGGCAAGCGGGAAGGCTTTGCGTTCGCTTCCAGCATCAACGCCGGTGTTTCCTATAACTTCGGCGGCAAGAACTGGAAGAAGGCGACCGAATACAAGCCTGATGGCAAGAAAGAACATTTCGAGAAGGATTACCGCAGTTTCGCTTTGGCGACCAACCTGCTTTCCTGGCTGAATCTCGGTACCATCAACATCGAGGCGCAGTATGAGGTGGCCCGTCACTGGACAGTGGAAGGAAAGATCAAGTACAATCCTTGGACCTTGAACAAGAATGTGGTGGGTCAGTTCCAGGAGAATCAGCGTGGCTTCGCCATCGGTGGTCGCTGGTGGCCTTGGTATTCCTTCGCCGGTTGGTGGATTGGAGCGGATGCCCAGTTCAAGAATTACCGTACGGGCGGACTTCCTTGGTTCAAGACGCCTGAAGAGGGTACGGCCGTGGGTGCGAGCCTGGGCTTCGGTTATTCCGTGCTGATTACGAAGTGGTTCAACCTCGACTTTGGTATCAGCGGCTGGGCCGGTCACAAGACCTTCACGAACTACGAGGATTCTCGCTTCCTGACCCCGACCAACAAGAGTTCCAAGTGGTTCGTCGCCCCCAACGAACTCTCCGTCTCCGCCGTGTTTATCTTCTAAAGCAACGCATCGGTTTTACCGGGAGTCCGTTATCGCACGACCTTCAATGCGATTGCGTACAATCATAAGAAAAGCCCCTCGGAGGGGCTTTTTTGTTGTGCGGCTCCCCGCGGTGTTATTTGTAGAGTTCTTCGGGGCCTTTTTTCCAGATTTCGGGGGCTTCGATGCGGGGGTCGTCGATGAGGATGTCGAGGGTGCGGGCGACTTTCTTGAGGACGCAGGTGAGGATGAATTCCTTTTGTACTTCTACAGTGTAGGGCATGGCCATCGCGATTTCGTGACCGTGGTCTTTGAAACGGAGGAAGGTGTAGGGGTAGCCTAACTTGCCGAAGCGTTCTGCCAGGCGGTTGGAGCCGAACCAGCCGATGTTGAAAAAGACGATTTGGTCGTAATTGACCAATTTGTCGGCGGTGCCGTGCAACAGGAGGGTAGGGGCTGGTCCGCAAGAGCCATATTTCACGGGGCCGTTGGTGGAGTAGATGGCGCCGGCGAAGGACATCACGCCGGCAAAGCGGAAGTCTTCGGGCAGGACGCGAGCGCAGTCGGTGCGGTTGGCGCATTCGTAGTCGGCCTGCAGGACGGTGATGGCTCCGGCAGAGGAACCGGCCAGGACGATGTTGTCGGTGTCAACGCCCAGCTCTTCCGCGTTTTCCCGCAGGAAAAGGATGCTGCTGAAGAGGTCTTCAACGGCCATATGAATCGCCTTGTCCAGCAGGTCGCGCTGGGAAATCCCCATTTTCTTCACCTCTTTTAATCCCAGCCTATAATCGATGGACACGATGCGGTAGCCGTCGTTGCGCAGGTTCTCAAACCAGGGCTTGTAGGCCGCGGCATCGCGGTTTCCCATCTTGAAACCGCCGCCGAACACGAACAGGATGGTCGGTTTTTCGACCGTCGTTACGCTGTCCAACTGCACCATTCTGGCCGCGCTGTCCAAGGGCTCATAAATGTCGAGAAAAAGGTCTTGTCCGTCCTTCTGGGCAAAGAGATAGGTGCCGCTCGGCTCTATTTCCGCCCGGAGCGTCAGACCCCAGAAAGCGGAGATAACAAAGAGGATGAAGAATTTTTTCATTTGTGCGAATTTATTTGTTCACAAAGATAATTAGATTTTTTAATTCCTTAACTTTTTTCTATCTTTGCATATTGTGAAAAATGGCTTAAATCGCAAAAGAGGGGCCTTAGAATTGAATTTTTAAAAATGCCCCCGAGCTGCGAAAAGTTTAAACAAAAAATGTATGGACGATAACGAGCAATTGAACGATCAAGCCGAGGTGGAAGAAGTTCCCCAGGGGAGAATTGAAAGGGTAAACATTGACCAGCAGATGCGTTCCGCATACATCGATTATTCGATGTCCGTGATTGTATCCCGGGCCCTTCCCGATGTGCGGGACGGCCTCAAGCCGGTACAAAGGCGCGTGCTGTTCGGAATGGACAGACTGAGCCTCAATTATTCGGCGGCGACGATGAAATCCGCCGGTATTGTGGGTGAGGTGATGGGTAAGTATCACCCGCACGGTGACTCCAGTATTTACGATACGATGGTGCGTCTGGCGCAGGATTGGAACCTCCGTTATCCTTTGGTCAAGGGCCAGGGTAACTTCGGCTCGATGGATGGTTATTCCGCCGCGGCTATGCGTTACACCGAAGCGAAATTGGAGCGCGTGTCCGCTGAAGTGCTGGCTGACTTGTACGAAGATACGGTTGATATGGTCAAGAACTTTGACGAGCGCTTCGACGAGCCCACGGTGCTTCCGACCAAGATTCCTCTTTTGCTGGTCAACGGCTCTTCCGGTATTGCGGTGGGTATGGCGACCAATATGGCGCCCCACAACCTGGGAGAGTGCTGCGATGCCATTTGTGCCTATATCGACAATCCGGACATGGATGTGGACGGGTTGATGCAGTATATCAAGGGTCCCGATTTCCCGACCGGCGGTATCATCCGCGGTGTCCAGGGTATTCGCGAAGCCTTCGAGACCGGCCGCGGCCGCATTGTCATCCGTTCCAAGGCGGAAATCGAGGTGGCCCCCAACGGCATCGAGACCATCGTCGTCACCGAGGTTCCCTATATGGTGAACAAGAAGGAGATGATCAAGAAAATCGCCGACTTGGTCAAGGATGGGAAAATCGAAGGCATCGCCGAAATCAACGATTTCTCCAACCGCAAGGGCGTCAACATCGCCATTCGCCTCAAGAAAGGCGCCAACAGCGGCGTGGTCCTCAATATGCTCTACAAATTGAGTCCGCTGCAGTCGAGTTTCTCCGTCAACAATGTCGCCATCGTCAAAGGGCGTCCCCGCACGCTCAACCTGCGCGACCTGATTGAGAGTTTCGTTTCCCACCGTCACGAAATCATTGTCCGCCGGACGAAATTCCGTCTGGCCAAGGCCCAGGCCCGCCTCCATATTTTGGAAGCGTTGCTCAAGGCCATCGATTTCATCGACGAGGTGATTGCGATTATCCGCGGCAGCGAAACGGTCGATTTGGCAAAATCCCGCTTGATGGAGCGCTTCTCCTTCACGGAAATCCAGGCCAACGCCATCGTGGAAATGAAACTCCGCGCGCTGGCCGGACTGGAGCGGGAAAAATTGCAGGCTGAGTTCGACGAGTTGAGCAAGGCCGTTGCCGACTATCTCGACATCCTGGGCAGCGAAGAGCGCCAGATGGCCATTGTGAAGGAAGAAACGCAGGAAATCAAAGAAAAATATGCAGACCCGCGCCGCAGCGTCATCGTTCCCGACGAGGGTGAATTCAACCCCGAAGATTTCTATGCCTCCGAGGATGTCGTCATCACTATTTCCCACCTGGGCTATATCAAACGTACCAGCCTGACCGAATATCGTACCCAGCATAGGGGCGGAACGGGCAAGAAGGGGAGCGGCACTCGCGATGAGGACTTCCTTGAACATATTTTCGTGGCGCATATGCACTCCACGCTCTTGCTGTTCACCACCTTGGGCAAGTGCTATGCCGTCAAGGTCTATCAGTTGCCGGAGGGCGCCCGTGCCTATAAGGGCCGTCCCATCCAGAATCTGCTGGGCATCGCCGAAGACGAGGCCGTCCGCGCATACCTCTCGGTAAAAGACTTGAAAGACCGCGAATTTGCCGAAAACAACTATGTCGTACTTTGCTCCAAGAAGGGTATCATCAAGAAGACTACCCTGGCGGCTTATGCCAATGTGCGCGCCAAAGGTATCATCGCCCTGACCATTCGCGAAGGCGACGAGTTGCTGTCCGCCGAGTTGACCAACGGCAACAGTCAGATTTATCTGGCTGCTCGCGAAGGCCGTTGCGTGCGCTTTGACGAGAACGACGTGCGTCCGATGGGCCGCACGGCCGCCGGTGTACGCGGTATCCGTCTGGCCAGCGAAGACAACGAGGTCGTCAGCATCGTCTGCTATGACAGCACCGCGGAAGATGCCGCCACGCATTCCGCCCTGGTCGTCAGTGAAAACGGCTATGGCAAGCGCAGCGACTTTGAAGAGTATCGTCTGACCAACCGTGGCGGACAGGGCGTCAAGACCTTGAACATTACGGAGAAGACGGGAAAAGTGGTCGCGCTGGTCAATGTGACGGCTGACAACGACCTGATGATTATCACCCAGTCCGGCTTGACGATTCGCTTGGCGGTGTCCACCATCAGCGAACAGGGCAGGGCTACGCAGGGTGTGCGGCTGATTAATCTGCGCGAGGGCGACAGCATCGCTTCTGTCACCGTCGTTCCCAAGGAAGAGGAAGAAGAGGCTGTCCCCGGAGAGGGTGAGTCCGTCGAGGAACAATCTTTGCAGAACGAGGCCGGGAGTAACGAGTAAACACCCGTTTTTAAAGAAAAAGTAACATTTTTAATATTTGAAACAATGAAAAAATCTCTGATTTTATTGTCCGCTGCTTTGATGCTGCTGTCAATGCCGATGATGGCTCAAGACCTCACCAAAATCGCCAAGAATATCGACAAGGCGATTGCCAACACGGAGAACCCGAAGAAGGCTTCAAATCCGGATACCTGGGTGAAGTTGGGCAAAGAATATGTCAAAGCCTTTGAGGCGACTTTGGGAAACGGGCTTGTCAATACGCCGAAGGATCAGATTATGCTGGTGATGGGCGATGTCAAACCCCTTTCCACCCAAGAAGTTACCCTTGAGGGGAACCCCTATTTGAAGGAGTCCTACGAATGCTTTGATTATTATTATCGCAGCAATGTTCTCGTGATGGTTGTCCCGACGAAATCTGCCGTTGAGGATCCCCTGGGCAAAGCGCTCGAGGCTTTCGCCGCCGCTCGTGGCTTGGACGAAAAAGGAAAAAAGACCAAAGAAATTGCCGCATCCGTCAATCAGATTGTTGATTATTGCTCCAAACAGGCCTTCTACCAATACAACTTGGGTAACAAGGCGGAAGCCGCGAAGTTGTTTGACAAAGCGGGTGACGCTTCCGCGTTCGGTGAACTTGTCACCTTCGACGGTTCGTGCTGGAGCAACGCCGGCTTGTTGTATTCCCAAACCGGTGATATGGATGCCGCTCAGCGTTGCTACCAGAAGTGCTTGGATAAAGAGTACTACGATGAGGAGGGCAAGGTCTTCGCGATGTTGTCTGAAATTGCCGCACGTAAAGAGGATAAAGCCGCTCAGTTGGACTATCTGAAACAAGGTTTTGAAAAATTCCCTTCCAGCCAGGCGATTATCATCGGACTGATCAACTGCTATCGCAACAGCGGTGAAGATCCCAAAGAAATTTTTGTATTGCTCAACAAGGCAAAAGAGAACGACCCCAAGAATGCTTCTCTCTATTCAACCGAGGGTGACATCCACAAAGAACTGAAGGAAGACGAAGCGGCCATTGAGTGCTATCGCCAGGCCTCCGAGGTGGATCCGAAATTCCCCTATGGCTTTGTCGGAGAAGGTTTACTGTACTATGACCGCGCTATCGAGTATGCCACCCAGGCCAATGAAGCGGTTGCCGATGCCGATTATCGGAAATACCTGGCCCTCTACGAAGAGACGATGCCCAAGGCCATCGAGCCGTTTGAGAAGGCTTTTGAACTGGCGGGTGAGAACGCCGGCCTGAAAAAAGGTGTTGCTGAATACTTGAAGAACATCTACTATCGCTTCCAGGACAAAGGTGCGAGTTATGTGGATGGCTACAAGAAGTATGACGAATACATCAAAGCCCAGTAGTCATCATTCCCTTTTGATGAAAAGAATTGCAGGCCGGTTTCTTCCGGTCTGCATTCTCTTTGTTTTCGCTGCTTCGCTGAACTCCTGTGATTTCCTGCGCAAGATGGCCGGCCGGCCGACCAGCACCGAGTTGGTCTTGCTGGAGCAGAAGAGGGACAGTATGGAAATTGAGCGCCGCCTCAAGCACAAACGCCGGAGTGCTGAGGTTCAACCCGCGCAAGCGGATTCCGCAGCGTTTCCGGCCGCGACGGTGCCCTCCGCGGTAAAGCCGGCGGATAAGAACGCTGATGCGGAGCAAATCCGGTCGCTGAAAGATGCTTCCGGTTCCCTTTATCTGCGCAGTCTGTCCCGTTTCAAGGGGAGTGCGCAGGCGAATGAACTCTTCTATGTGATAGCCGGGACTTTTAAAGATGCTGAGAATGCCGCGCGTTTCTGTCGTCGTTTGCAGGTCGACTTCCCGCAGGCACAGACCTTGACGCTGGGCAACGGCTACACCCTGACGGCGGTTTATGCGACGGGGCGTGCCGATGATGCGCTTTCCTTCTTGTCTGAGCATAAGGGTGCGCTGCCGTCCGAGGCGTGGGTGTTAATCAACGACCTTCGATGAGACGACTCTGGCTCCTTTTGTTTCTCTTGACCGCCCCCCTGCTGCGGGCGCAGTATCGCGACGATGTTTCGCTGGAGTCCCTGTATGATTCCGACGGAGTTGCCGCGCTGAAAGCAGATGTCTCGTACATTTGTTCCCCGGCGCATCAAGGCCGCAAAGCGGGTTCTCCCGGTGAAAAGGATGTGGCCGAATATGTTTATCGAGAATTGGAAAAAGCCGGTCTGGAGATGCTCACCTCCGTTGAGGGAGATGTGTTCGGCATTCAGGGTGAAAAAGACACTTTGATTTCCCGCAATGTCATCGGTGTGCTGCCGGGGGCGGATGATGTCCTGCGCAACCGATATATTGTCATCGGGGCCCATATCGACCATTTGGGGGCCTATCAAATGATGCGGGACGGCGTGGCTGAGGAAGTCGTTTATCCCGGAGCGAATGCCAATGCGTCGGGCGTGGCGAGCCTGCTGGCCTTGGCACGGCACATTTCCGCGACGGGCACTGCTTTTAAGAAAAGCATTTTGTTCATTGCCTTCGGGGCGGGTTGTGATTCTTTCGCCGGGGCCTGGTATTTCTTAAACCGCAGTTTTGCCTATACCAAGGACATTGATTTTATGATCAATCTGGATGTGTTGGGCTATGGCAGCCAGGGCTTTTATGCTTATACCTCGTCCAACGCGGACCTGAACCGTGCGATAGAGGCGACCTCCCGCGATTTGCAGCCCGTCAAGCCTACGCTGACTTCCCAGGAACCTTATCCTTCAGACCATCGTGCGTTCTACGCCAAAGAAATCCCTTCCGTTCTTTTTACGACGGGACGGTATGCCAGCCACAACAGCCCGCGGGATATTCCGGACGACCTGGACTGGAACTATATGGAACTCCAATTGGAGTATATCTACAATTTTGTCCGCGACCAGGCTTCCAACCCCGCTCCCATCGATTTCATCGAGCCGGTCGTGGATGCCAAGCAGGAGGATGAAATCGTTTACGGCTATTACGATTGCGATGTGCCCCCCATCTTCCTGGGTTCGCCCAAAATCGACCGTTTTATGCAGGAGTGGGTCTATCGCTATGTGAAATACCCCGACAGCGCCATCCGGGATGGAGTGCAAGGAACGGTGCAGGTCAATTTCATTATCGAAAAAGACGGCAGCGTCAGCAACGTGCACGTCGTCCGCTCGTTGGACGAGCGCCTGGACGAAGCCGCCGTGAATGTCGTTCAGATTTCTCCCAAATGGAAACCGGCCCGTATGCACGGCAAGAAGGTCCGCTCGACGCTGACCATTCCCATTGAATTTATATTGAAAAGAAAATAAAGTATGGAGTACAATTTCAAAGAGATTGAAAAGAAGTGGCAGGATTGGTGGAGTGCCAACAAGACATTCCAGGTTGACAACAAGTCCTCCAAACCGAAGTATTATGTCCTCGATATGTTCCCGTATCCGTCGGGAGCGGGCTTGCACGTCGGGCATCCGCTGGGCTATATCGCCAGCGATATTTTTGCACGCTACAAACGCCTGTGCGGCTTCAATGTACTGCATCCGATGGGCTATGATGCGTTCGGTCTTCCCGCGGAGCAATATGCCATCCAGACCGGCCAGCATCCCGCCGAGACAACCCGCAAGAATATCGACCGCTATCGCAGCCAGATGGACCGCATCGGTTTCAGTTTCGACTGGTCCCGCGAGGTCCGCACCTGCGACCCTTCCTACTATAAGTGGACCCAGTGGGCCTTCCTGAAAATGTTCGCCAGTTGGTATGACCGTAAGTCAGACAAGGCCCGTCCCATCTCTGAACTGGAGACGATTTTCGAGCAGGAAGGCAGCCGGGGTGCCGACGCCGCCGGTACCCAGGACTTGGACTTCAGCGCTTCCGAGTGGCTGGCTTACGACGCCAAAAAGAAATCCGAAGTGCTGATGAACTACCGCATCGCCTATCAGGGTGAGACCACGGTCAACTGGTGCCCCGCCCTCGGTACGGTGCTTGCCAACGACGAGGTGAAAGAAGGCGTCTCCGAGCGGGGCGGCTATCCCGTGGAGCAGAAGAAAATGACGCAGTGGCAGTTGCGCGTATCCGCGTATGCCGGCCGTCTGCTTGATGATTTGGAGGCGTTGGACTGGACCGATTCCCTCAAGGATATGCAGCGCAACTGGATAGGCCGCAGCCAGGGTGCCGAAATGGTGTTCAAGGTCGTCAATGGCGACCAGACCTACGATATGACCATCTTCACCACCCGAGCGGATACTGTCTTCGGCGTGACCTTTATGGTGTTGGCTCCCGAGAGCGATCCGAAGTGGCCGCGTACCTGGACCAGGTCAAGAAAAAGACCGAGCGTGAGCGCATCTCCCAGACGCATAAAGTGACGGGCGTCTTTTCCGGCTCTTATGCCATCAATCCGCTGACGGGCGCTAAGGTTCCTGTGTGGATTTCCGAATATGTCCTGTCCGGTTACGGGACGGGTGCCATTATGGCCGTTCCGGCCCACGACAGCCGCGACTATGCCTTCGCCAAGCATTTCAATCTGCCCATTATTCCGCTGATTGAAGGCTGCGATGTCAGCGAGTCGAGCTTTGATGCCAAGGAAGGCATTATGTGCAACAGCGGTTTCCTCAATGGCCTGACGGTCAAGGAGGCGATTCCCGCCGCCATCGACTATGTGGAGGCGCATGGTATCGGCAAGCGCAAAATCAACTACCGCCTGCGCGATGCCATTTTCTCCCGCCAGCGCTACTGGGGCGAGCCTTTTCCCATCTATTTCAAGGACGGCATCGCCACCCCGATGGAGGAAAAGGATCTGCCGCTGGAACTGCCGTCCATCGGCAACAATTACAAGCCCACCGAGACGGGTGAACCGCCCTTGGCGCGCGCCGAAGGCTGGGAGATTGACGGCTGGCCGATTGAAAAGAATACGATGCCCGGTTTTGCCGGCTCCAGCGCGTACTATCTCCGCTATATGGACCCGCACAACGACCATGCCCTCGTCAGCCCTGAAGCGGATGCTTATTGGCGCAATGTGGATTTGTATGTCGGCGGTACCGAACACGCGACCGGCCACTTGATTTATTCCCGTTTCTGGAACAAGTTCCTCTACGATTTGGGCTATGTATGCGAGAAAGAGCCGTTCAAGAAACTCATCAACCAAGGTATGATTCAGGGGCGCAGCAATTTCGTCTATCGCATCAAGGGCACCAACACCTTCGTTTCCCTGGGCTTGAAAGACCAGTACGACACGACCGAATTGCACGTGGATGTGAACATTGTCCATAATGACAAGTTGGATTTGGAGGCCTTCCGTGCCTGGCGGCCGGACTATGCCGATGCCGAATTCATCCTCGAAGACGGAGAATACATCTGCGGGTACGGTGTGGAGAAGATGAGCAAGTCGATGTACAATGTCGTCAACCCTGATATGATTTGCGATACCTATGGCGCTGACACCCTCCGCTTGTACGAAATGTTCCTCGGCCCCATCGAGCAGAGCAAGCCTTGGGACACCAAGGGTATCGACGGCATCAGCCGCTTCCTCAAGCGCTTGTGGCGTATGTTCTATGACCGCGACGGCTTTGTCGTGACGGACGAACAGCCGACGCCGGCCCAGTTGAAGAGCCTGCACAAACTCATCGGCAAGGCCCGTGAAGACATCGAGAATTTCTCCTACAATACGACAGTCAGTGCCTTTATGATTGCCGTGAACGAGTTGGGCGAGTGCCACAGCCGCGCCATATTGGAGCCGCTCATCATCGTTCTTTCTCCGTTTGCACCGCACATCGCCGAGGAGTTGTACCACGCGCTGGGACACGAAGAGAGCATCAGTTTCGCTGCTTTCCCGGAATATAATGCCGATTACACCCGCGAAGACAACTGCACCTACGCCATCTCTTTCAACGGAAAAACGCGCTTTACTTTGGAAATGGCCAAGTCGCTCTCTCCCGCCGAAGTGGAGGCCCAGGTCCGTGCTTTGGACCAGACTGCCAAGTATGTCGGAGAGGGGCAAATTGTTAAAGTGATAGTCGTTCCCGGAAAAATTGTCAACATCGTCGTTCGATAAAAACGTATTTTTCCACCTTTAAAAAGTTGCAAATTCACAACGAATTTGGAAAAAAGGGGTGCGAAAAAGAAAAAAAGTCAAGAAAAAGAAAAACTTTTTCAAAAGGGTCACCTAAATTTTTAGGCGACCTTTTCGTTTCCTAAATTTGTGAAAAACGACTTATGGAAACGGATGCTTTATTGTTGATTTTGACCTCGGAGCGCGTGTTATGCCTACTCTTCTCCGCAGGCGTTTTGGGTATGCTGTTTTATTTACTGTTCAAATTGGAGGGGGCTGCGGCTACACACTTATGGTTTCCCCTGCTGAAAATGGTGGTGATGCTGTCTGCCATTGTTCAATCGATTCTACTTTTGTTGTTGTCTTATTCGAGGGTCTCTTTTTTAACGGCCTTGCTGATGATTTCCCTGATGGTCCTGATTTTGCGCCCCGACTATGTGCATCGCTCTCCGTCCATTTTTGTGTTGACCTTTTTGGGCATCACCATCTTTCCTATTGTGGATTATTACGCCCGTCCCGATTGGATGGTGGGTTTGGCGTTTACTTTTTTGCTGGTCTCTTCGGTCGTCGAATATCGCTCGGCGTCCTGGTTTTTTGTCCATAAGACGGCGGAAGTTCGTCTGCCCCAGGTGTCGGTGCTGGTGGAGACGCAAGGTTTTAAATTCATCTGCGTTTCCTTGTATGCGATTGCCCTCTTGGGTTGGTATCTGGGATGGTCGGTGGTAGGATGGGGGGCTATGCTGGTGTTCGTACTCTATGCTTCTTTCCTAATCTGGCTTTGCTGCCTGTGCCCCGACCGTCTCTTCCAGCCCGTTCCGATGGAGCGACTGCGGCGGGTGATTCTCAAGAATTTTGGGGTGGAAATCCTGCTGGGAATGGAGAAGGACACCGGAGGACAAGGGATTTATCAGCGCCTGTGCTACTATTTTGAAAAAGAAAAGCCCTATCTGAATCCCGATCTTACGACAACGGAGGTCGCGCGGGCGCTGTTTACCAACAAAGTCTATCTGGGGAAGGCCATCAAGCATTATACCCAACTCAATTTCCCGCGTTTTGTCAACCGCTACCGGGTGCAGCACGCCCAGAAACT
>CADAFY010000001.1:0-22817 GCA_902787255.1 uncultured Bacteroidia bacterium | reverse complement strand
TTTATGATGTCCGGCTTCAAGACCAAAGCGACCTTTGAAGCCGCCTTCCAGTTGGAGATTGGCGAAAGCCCCAAGGAATGGTGCAACTATATGCTCACAAAAAAGAAATGAAATCGTCAAGGGGTTATTGACGTTTTCAAGACTTTTTTCGTATCTTCGTCAAAATATCGTTTTTATGGCAGACGAAAAGATTATTTTTTCAATGAATGGGGTGGGGAAGGTGCTTCCTCACAACAACAAGGTTATCCTGAAAGACATTTATCTCTCCTTTTTCTATGGGGCCAAAATTGGCATCATCGGTTTGAACGGCTCCGGTAAGTCCACCCTGATGAAAATCATCGCGGGCGTGGAGAAATCCTATCAGGGCGAAGTCGTATGGGCACCGGGCTACAGCGTCGGTTATCTGGAGCAGGAGCCGCAGATGGACCCGGATAAGACGGTGCTGGAAGTGGTGCAGGAGGGCGTGCAGGAGGTGATGGACCTGCTCAAAGAGTATGAGGAGGTCAACCTGAAGTTCTGCGAGCCGATGTCGGATGACGAGATGACCGCGCTGATTGAGCGGCAGGGAGAACTGACCGAAAAAATCGAACATTGCGGCGGCTGGGAAATTGATACGAAACTGGAGCGGGCGATGGACGCGTTGCAGTGTCCGCCTTCTGATGCCAAAGTCTCGACTTTGAGCGGGGGTGAGCGCCGTCGGGTGGCCCTGTGCCGCCTGCTGCTGCGCCAGCCCGATGTGCTCTTGCTCGACGAGCCGACCAACCACCTCGACACCGAGAGCGTGCAGTGGCTGGAAGCCCATTTGCAGCAATACAAGGGTACGGTCATCGCCGTCACCCACGACCGTTATTTCCTCGACAATGTGGCCGGCTGGATTCTGGAATTGGACCGCGGCGAAGGGATTCCCTGGAAGGGAAATTATTCTTCCTGGCTGGACCAGAAGACCAAGCGGCTGGCGATGGAAGAGAAGCAGGAGAGCAAGCGCCGCAAGACCCTTGAACGCGAGTTGGAATGGGTGCGGATGGCTCCCAAGGCCCGTCAGGCCAAGAGCAAGGCTCGTCTGGGTGCCTACGAGAAACTCGCCAACGAGGATTCGCTGCAGAAAGAGCAAAACTTGGAAATCTACATTCCCAATGGCCCCCGTTTGGGAGACAAGGTCATTTCCTTCAGCGGGGTGTCCAAGAGTTATGGCGACAAACTGCTGTATGAAAACCTGTCCTTCGTGCTGCCGCCCGCAGGCATCGTGGGCGTCATCGGGCCCAACGGCGCGGGCAAGACTACGCTGTTCCGCCTGATTATGGGGCTGGAGAAGCCCGATACGGGAACGATTGACATCGGCCCGACTGTCAAAATCGCCTATGTGGATCAGCAGCACAAGAGCATCGACCCCGACAAGACGGTCTATGAGACCATTGCGGACAATTCCGAGTTCGTGCGGCTGGGCAACCGTGAGGTCAACGCCCGGGCCTATGTGTCCCGTTTCAATTTCTCCGGGGCGGACCAGGAAAAACTCTGCGGCATTCTCTCCGGGGGTGAGCGCAACCGCCTGCACCTGGCTCTGACTTTGAAGGACGAAGGCAATGTCCTTTTGCTGGATGAGCCGACCAACGATGTGGATGTCAACACCATCCGGGCCCTGGAAGAAGGTTTGGAGCGTTTCGCGGGCTGCGCCGTGGTGATTTCCCACGACCGCTGGTTCCTCGACCGTATCTGCACGCACATTCTCGCGTTCGAGGGAGATTCGCAGGTCTATTTCTTCGAGGGAACCTACACCGAATACGAAGCGAACAAGAAGATGCGTCTGGGCGCCGATGCGACTCCCAAGCGTTTCAAGTATAAAAAGTTGATGTAGTCTCGCCGGAGGCGTTTAATCACGTTGCCATATGAATAAAATTCTCAAATACGCTATCCGTTCCGTCAAGTATTTTGTCTATCTCGGTTGCTTCCTGGTGCTGGTGCTTTTCATCCTTTCCCGGCTCGGGATGGTCGAGTGGGATGTGAATGCGCTGTTCGAAGACGGGATGAACTCCGTCTGGAAAATAGTCGCGATGCTGGCGGCCATCTCCTTTATTTATCCCTATGTCGGTTTTCAGCGCCGGATGGCGATGGTAAACGGCAGTTGGGCGGAGCGTCGGGATGAAATCGTGGCGGTTTTTGAAGAAAAGGGCTACAAACTGGTGCGTGAGTCTGAGGAAGGAGGCGTTTTCCGCCGCCGCTCCATCGTTCAGCGCCTCACCCGTATGTTCGAAGACGACATCATCGTCTCCCAAGCCTTCGGCGCCTTTGAACTCGAGGGCCTCCGCAAAGACATCGTCCGCATCGCCACCCGCCTCGAACACGAACTCGCCGAGAAGGAAGACGCTTAAAACAGCGTGGGTTCGAGTTGTTTGAGGTGGAAGGATTTGCGGTGGTGGGGGGTGAAGCCGAATTCGAGGATGGCGGCGATGTGGTCGGGGGTGGGGTAGCCCATATTGTGGTCCCAGCCGTATTGGGGATATTCCTTGGCCAGTTGCGTCATATATTCGTCCCGCCAGGTCTTGGCGAGGACGCTGGCCGCGGCGATGCTCGTGTAGGTGGCGTCTCCCTTGACGACGCACTGGAAGGGGATTTTTTCGGGCATGGGATAGAAGCGGTTGCCGTCCACCAATAGGAATTCCGGGCGGACGCTCAGCCGTCGGACAGCTCGTTGCATACCCGTAATGGAGGCCCGCAGGATGTTCAGTTGGTCGATTTCTTCGGCGCTGACGGCTTCGACCGCCCAGGCAATGGCTTCCTTTTCGATGACTTCCCGCAACGCATCCCTGTCTTTGCGTTTCATCTGTTTGGAATCGTTCAGCAGGGGGTGGTGAAAATCCGGAGGCAGGATGACCGCGGCGGCATACACCGGTCCTACGAGGGGCCCGCGTCCGGCTTCGTCCAACCCGGCTTCAATCCTGTCAGCCTGCATACAAGAGGATAGGGAAATGTTTTTCATCATCGGGCGGAATCAGCGAGATTCTTCTTTATAATGCGTCCTTGCGGACGGGCGTAGCGGGCGGGTACCGTGCCGCCGCAGTCAAATTCGAGGTAACGGGCGACCGTCTCGGTGTCGGAATGGGGAAGACGCTTGAGGATGGGACAATGGACGAGGGCCGTATTGCCATCGCCCCCGCCCTGCATATAATCGTTGACGACCACGCTGTAGGAGCGTTGGTCTTTCAAGGGATGATATCTGCCGTCTTTCTCCAATACCTCAACCCGGGATAGTTTGTTTCCGACGAGGACATAACGAAGTCCGGAGACTTGGATGAAGCCACCGCATTCCGCCGGGTACAGTTGGAGCCCGTTTTCCAGAAAACTGCGAATCTGCACGCCCGTCGCCTTCACCTTCAGAAGGGCGTTGTGGTAAGGCATCGAATCGAACAACTGACGATAGTTTATCGTACCGGTCGGAATGTTTTCCCGCAGGGTTCCGCCGTTGACCATCGCGATTTCCGCCTTGCCGCTGTGCCGGAAGGCGTCCGTGACGAAGTCGCCCAGGTTGGTTTCCTGGTTGCGGACGAGACGGTGTCCCTGCCCGTCATCGGCCAATAGGCTGAATGCGCCGCGTCCGAGTTCCCGGTTGAGAAAGCCGTCCGTCAGCGTCTTGATGCTGTCGATGACTTCCTGCACGGGTGCGCTCCGGTACGGGATACTGTCCAGGGGGATGGATTCGTGCGTCAGTTTTCCGTCGGGGGAAATGATAAGTTTGCCGACGCGGCTGAATTTGCTGCCGCACTGGACCAGCAAAACGGCCTTCCCCCGTGCATCGTAGAGGGTGTCGTGGGGAATCAGCAGATGGTTGTGCCCGTCCAGTACCGCGTCTATGCCGTGGGTGGCGGCCACCATCGTACGGCTGTTGAGCGGCGTGTCCTTGCCGGGGCGGTCGCCCAGATGGGAGAGCAGGATGACATAATCCGCTCCCCGGGCGCGAACCTGGTCGATGCTTTGCTGCAGGAGTTCCGCCAGGCGGCTTTCTCCCAGGTCATAGTGCTGCACGCCCTGTTCGTCATAAAAGGAATAACTCTCCGAGTACAGCGCTTGCGGAGTGGTCATCCCTATCCAGCCGATGCGCTTGCGGCCGGCTTGGCTGATGTGCCAGGCAGGAAATACGGGCTGCTGGGCTCCGAGGCTGTCGAGCCGGAACAAATTGGCGCAGATGACCGGACAACCCACAAGATTGTTCTCCCCGCAAAATTCCATCATACGCGCCATTCCATAGTCGAATTCGTGGTTGCCGAGGGTCACGACGTCATAACGGACCTTGCGCATCACCTCAACCGGGTAGGCTCCTTTCGAGAGCGTGCCCATCGCCCCGCCCTGGATAAAATCGCCGGAAGAGGCGGTGAAGACATAGGCGGTGTCCGCTGCCGCGATGGCATCGCGCAAACCGGCAAAGGCGGCATACCCGTCCAGTGCGCAATGGACGTCGTTGTCGTGCACAATAACAATGCTTTTATCGTTCTTAGAACAGGCTGCGGCGAGTAGAAGGAGCACCCAGCCTGCATAAAAATGGTTTGAAAAATGTTTCATCTCTCGCATAGAATGCGCAAATTTACACGAAAAAGATTTAATTTTGCACAATTGATTGAAGATTGAAGAATGAAAGAGAAAAACATTGTTATCAACCAGAGTCGGATTCTTGGCTTTTTCAAGAATCTGGTGAGTATGAAAGATGATTTGGCGTTGGAAGAAACGGCCTCTGCCATTCGCAAGAATGTTCCCTTCCGGGGCGCCAACGTATTCATCCTGGCCTTCGCCATCGTCATCGCTTCCGTTGGCTTGAATGTCAACTCCATCCCTGTCATCATCGGCGCGATGCTCATTTCCCCGTTGATGGGCCCTATTCTGGGCTTCGGATTCGGTCTGGGAACCTTGGACCGCAGCCTGGTCGTCGATTCGCTGAAGAACCTTGCCATTATGGTGGGTATCAGTATCTTGGCCTCCACCCTTTATTTCTTGTTGAGCCCCCTCAGCCTGGAGAATCCCACGGAACTGCTGGCCCGCACCAATCCCACGGTTTACGATGTGATGATTGCGTTTTTCGGCGGTCTGGCCGGCATTTTGGAAAATTCCCGGAAAGGCAAGGGTACGGTGCTGTCGGGCGTGGCGATTGCTACCGCGCTGATGCCGCCCCTCTGTACGGTCGGCTACGGCATCGCCGTCTGGAACTGGGCTTATGCCACCGGCGCGTTCTACCTATTTATTATTAATAGTATCTTCATCGCCCTCGCGACCTACCTGGGCGTCAAATATCTCAAATACCCCGCCGTGTCCGACTCGTTGGGCGGAAAATACCGCTTGAAACCCGGCTGGGTGACCGTAATTCTGGTACTGATTATTGTTCCGAGCCTGATTTCCGCGTTCAACATCATCAAGGAAAGCAATTTCAGAATCAATGCGAGCAAGGTCGTTGAGGAAAATAAGGCGCTGGGCAAGGGCTTTATCTATGATCACAAGGTCGATATGACCACCAAGCCCGCCACCATCGAGTTGTATTTCGCGGGAGAGTCCCTGACCCCGGCCGACAAGGAGCGTCTCTACGCCAGCGCGGAGAAATACGGCATCACCCGTTCGCAACTCATTTTAAAAGATGATGCGTCCGTCAGCCGCGAGTTTATGTCGGAATCGGAAATCATCAAGAACATTACCGCCTCCAGCGAAAAGCAGCAGCGGGCTCTGGGAGATACCATCGTACGGCTTCGGACCCGGTTGAATGCGTATGAGGCCAAGGAAATGCCTGTGGAGAGCATTGCCGAAGAGTTGTCGGCCCAATATCCCGCCGTGGCCGGCCTGACTCTGACGCGCGGTTCTTCGTATAAACTAGAACCCGCCAAGGCGGATGGAGCCGCAGCGAACGCGGAGGGCACAACAGCCGTCCGGGCTGCCGTCACAGACTCATTGAGCACACCTCTTCAACCCGTTCTCGCCGACAAAGATGCGATTGTGGCCTTGGTCCGGCTGAACGCCCCGCTGCAGGCGGGCGAACAAGAGCGTATCAGCCGCTGGCTGGCCGCCCGGCTGAAGGTCACGAAGGTGCAGTTGCTGATTGTCGAGTAGCGGCCCGCTACTCCGACGGGAGGCTGACGCACGGCAGCGCTGCAGGCGCGTCCTGCCCTACACCTTTTCCAAGGCGAATTCGACGAGTTCCTTCATCCGATTCTTGTAGTCGGGGAAGGCTTCTTTGCGGTGCCGGTTGGCAATGGCGCAGCAGATGGTGCCTGCGTTGTGCCCGAGCAGGCCGCCCAATCCCGCGATGGCGGAACTTTCCATCTCGATGTTGGTGATGCGATGGCCTTCGTAGGAGAAAGATTCGAACTTTTCTACCAGTCCGGGGATGGACGGGTTTAAGCGGACCGTTCGGCCCTGCGGACCGTAAAAGCCCGGGGCGGAGACCGTCATTCCCATACGGACATCCGTGCCGCGGAAGCGCGCGGTCATCTCTTCGCTTGCCTTGACAAAATAGGGGGAGGCGAGCCCGTCTTTCCAGCCGCAATGGGCCTTGAAGGCAGCTTCGTAGTCCTTCAGCATCAACTTTTCTCCGTCTTTGTACCAGCCCAGCAGTCCGTCGCAGCCGATGGAAATCTCCGAATAGATGAACGCTCCGAGCGGGATGTCCGGCTGGACGGCGCCGCAAGTGCCGATGCGCAGCAGGTTCAGTTTCTTTTTTTGCTCCTTGACTTCGCGCGTGGTGAAATCGACATTGGCCAGGGCGTCCAACTCGGCCATCACGATGTCGACCGTGTCGGTGCCGATGCCCGTGGATTGCACCGTGATGCGTTTCCCTTTGTGGATGCCGGTCGTGGAGAAAAACTCCCGGTTCTCGCGGTGGGATTCGATGCGGTCGAAAAAGGCGGAAACGAGGGCGACGCGGCTGGGGTCTCCTACCAGGATGATGTTCTCTGCCAGTTCTTCGGGGAGCAGGTGCAGGTGAAACACCGTGCCGTCCGGGTTGATGATGAGTTCAGATTCAGGGATGCGCATAGGCTTGCATTTCGTTTTGATGGTTTGTCTGCCCAAAGTTCGCAATAATTCCGGAAAAATCCACCCTCATTGGAGAAAAAATCTTAATTTTGCAGCGCTTAAACGATACGCTTATGTGGCAAAGATTTCAGACCTTGTTTTTGGGATTGGCGGCGGCGCTGACGCTTTCTCTCTTTTGGGTGGATGTGGCCCGCTTCATCGGGGTGAACGGAGCCGTCGAATATGCCGGCTTTTGCGAACGCCCGCTCTATCTTTACCTGACGCTTGCCTGTCTGGTGGCCGGTTTGGCCTCCCTCTTTACTTTTAAATGGCGGATTTTGCAGATGCGCCTGTGCGTCATCACGATATTCCTCAACCTGGGTCTGCAGGGGGTGGTGGCCTATGATTTCTTCACCCGCCCCGACGCGATGATTTTCCTGCTTCCCGCCGTCTTTCCGCTGGTGTGCGTGATTCTGGACCTGCTGGCCGTGCGCAATATTTTTCTGGATGAGGCGATGGTTCGTTCCAGTTACCGTCTGCGCCAGGGTTCCCGCCGCCGACATAAGGAGCGTCAGAAGGGAAGGGGCTGATGCCCTTCTTTCAGGCTTTTGACTTGCAAATGAGAAAATTTCGTATCTTTGCAAACTTAAACCACTAACTGCTGCTGAGGCAGCGTTTTAAAAACCTATGGAAAAAAGAGTTGTCGTTACCGGCCTTGGCGCGGTTACCCCGATTGGCCACAATGTGGAAACTTTTTGGAAAAATCTGCTGGACGGAGTCTGCGGGATTGATTTCATCCGGAGTTTTCCGACGGATGACCTCCCGTCCAAAGTGGCCGCCGAAGTCAAGGATTTCGACCCCGTTGCCCTGGGGCTCGATCTTCCCTTTGTTCGCAAGCAGGACCGTTTTACGGTGTTTGCGACGATTGCCGCCGAACAGGCCCTGCGTATGAGCGGGCTGAAAGCAGCGAAAGAAGGCGAAGACGGCGGCAACATCGACCCGTTCCGCCTGGGCGTGTATATGGGCAGCGGCGTCGGCGGATTCTTCCAGCAATACAACGAATCGGTCAAGATGTATACGGTGGGTGCCCATATGGTGGCCCCGACCTTCATTACCAAGATGATTGCCAACATTGCGGGCGGCAACATCGCCATCCGCAACAATGCCTGCGGTCCCAACCTGACCGTCGTGGCGGCTTGCGCCACTTCCACCAACTCCGTGGGCGAGGCCTATCGCGCCATCAAGCACGGCTATGCCGACGCCATTGTCGCCGGCGGTTCGGAAGCACCCCTCATCCCGATGGGTATCGCCGCGTTTGCCAACGCCCGTGCGCTTTCCCGCAGCGAAGACCCGCAATATGCTTCCCTGCCCTTCAACGCCAACCGGGCCGGTTTCGTGATGGGTGAAGGTGCCGGCGCCCTTGTCTTGGAAGAATATGAGCACGCAAAAGCCCGCGGTGCGGAGATTTTCGCAGAGGTAGTCGGTTACGGACATACCTGCGACGCCTATCACGTGGCGGCTCCCAACCCCAGCGGCCTGACGCAGGCAGAAGCCATCAAGCAGTGCCTGAAAGAGGCGCAATATACCTCCAACGATGTGCTGCACATCAATGCGCACGGAACGGGCACCAGCCTCAACGACCCCGCAGAAACCCAATCTTACAAACTGGCTCTCGGGGCGGATGCCTACAAGGCCCATATCAATTCCACCAAGTCGATGACCGGTCACCTGTTGGGGGCCGCCGGTGCGGTGGAAGCCATCGCCGCCATCCTCGCGTTGAAAGAAGGCATTGTCCCTCCCACCATCCATCTGGACACGCCCGACCCGGCCTGCGATTTGGACTATACGCCCAATGAAGCCCGCCGTGTCGATTTGACCCTGGCCCTGTCCAACTCCCTGGGCTTCGGCGGTCACAACGCCTGCATCGCTTTCCGCAAGTTATAATTCCCCTTTTCGCCGACCAAGGCGAAAAATAATTCTAAAAGAGGAAGAAATTATTCCCTTTGGGAAAAGTTCCTTCCTTTTTTGTTTGTCGTTGATGAAATAATTTTGCCGTCGTACTAAAGGACGAAAGAAATGAACGACAATTCCATCAAAAGGGCGATAAGGGAACGGCGGAAAGAACTCGGGTACACGCAGGCGTGGATGGCCGAGCAACTGGGCATTGAGGAACGCACCTACAAACTGGTCGAAGCCTACGATGGCACCCGCCTGCTCTATGCACGGATGGAAGACATCGCCGAACTCCTGAATATTTCTCTATTGGAATTGATGGAAGACGAGGAGGACAAATCTTCCTTGCTCAGAGACGAGCGCAACTCTTTCGAGAGTATGCTCGCCGACCTGCGCCTGGAAATCGCCCGCCTGCGCGATGAAGCGGACAAACTTCGCCGGGAAGTGGACCGGCTCAACGGCTGCATCGACGACAAGGACTTCATCATTAAATCCCTTTCCTAGTACTTTTCCCCGAGGTTCTGGAGGATGAAGGCGTAGATGTCGGCCTGTTCTTCGAGAATCTTGGAGAGGGGTTTGCCGCCGCCGTGCCCGGCTTTGGTGTCGATGCGGATGAGGACGGGGGCGCTGCCGGCCTGGTCCTTCTGCAGGGTCGCGGCAAACTTGAAGGAGTGAACGGGCACGACCCGGTCGTCGTGGTCGGCGGTGGTCACCAGGGTAGCGGGATAGACGGTGCCGGGCTTGAGGTTGTGTAGCGGGGAGTAGCCGAGCAGGTAGCGGAACATCTCCTCACTCTCTTCGCTGGTGCCGTAGTCGGGCGCCCAGTTCCAGCCGATGGTGAATTTGTGGTAGCGCAGCATATCCATCACGCCCACGCGCGGCACGGCGACGGCAAAGAGGTCGGGCCGCTGCGTCATACAGGCCCCCACCAGCAGGCCGCCGTTGGAACCGCCTACGATGGCGAGTTTGGAGGAAGAAGTATAACCCCGGGCGATGAGCCATTCTGCCGCTCCGATAAAGTCGTCGAAGACATTCTGCTTGTTCATCTTTGTGCCGGCCAGGTGCCAGGCTTCACCGTATTCGCCGCCGCCCCGCAGCGTTACCTGGGCATAGATGCCGCCAGCCTCAAAGAAAGGGACGCGGGTGGCGGAAAAGTCCGGGGTCAGGGAGATGTTGAATCCGCCGTAGCCATACAGGTAAACGGGGTGGCTCCCGTCGAGGGTCAGTCCTTTCTTGTAGGTCAGGAACATCGGGATGCGCGTACCGTCTTTGCTGGGGAAGAAGACCTGGACGGTCTCGAAGTCTGCGAGGTCGAAATTCGTCTTGGGGGCGTAGTACACCTTGCTTTGCAAACTGTTGAGGTCTAACTCATAGATGGTGCCCGGGGAGGTGATGGAGGAATAGCCGTAGTAGCACCAGTCTTCTCCCTTGCGGCCCACGAATCGGGCGTTGCCGATACCCGGGAGAGCAATCGGGGTGCCTTCCCCGCCCTTCAGCGAATAAATATAACTGTGGACGGACGCATCTTCCAGGTAGGAAGCGATGATTTTATCTCCAGCAAAGCAGACATCGTCCAGCACGCGGTCCGCCTTGCCCAGGAGGGTCTTCCAATGTTTCCAGTCCGGACGGCGCAGGTCGGCGACGGCCAATCGGTTCATCGGGGCGTCCAGATCGGTCATCAGATAGATGGTGCTCCCGTCCGTCTGCACGGGGTAGCAATGGTGCTGCATATCCGGGGTCATCTGTACGAATCCGGCCTGCTCGTTGTTCAGGTCCATCACATACAGGTGGTTGCCGATATCCGCCCCGTCTTCGGACAGGAAGGCCATCGTTTCCTCCTCGTTGGTCGACAGGGTGTAGAAGCGCAGGGGTTCCGCGGGATTCTCATAGAAAATGCGGTCTTCGCTCTGCGGCGTACCTATTTTATGATAATAGACTTTGTGTCCCTCGTTTTTGACCGAGAATTCGTGTCCCTCTTCGGGAATGCCGTACGCGCTGTAGAAGAAACCGTCTCCCCGCCAGGCCGCGTCCGAGAATTTAGCCCATTGGATGTGGTCCTCAAGCAAAGCGCCCGTCTTGGCATCCATCACATAGAACTCCTGCCAGTCGCTGCCGCTGCGTGAAATGCAATAGGCCAGCAGGCTGCCGTCCTTGTTGAAGGAGGTCCCTTTGAGGGCGACCGTGCCGTCTTCGCTCAGGGTGTTGGGGTCGAGGAACACCCGCGGCTCGCCGCCCGGCTCGTCCATTTCGTACAGGACACTCTGGTTCTGCGTCCCGTCATTGCGGTAGAAATACCATTTCCCGTTCTTCCGATGAACGGGTGCGCCGACGCGTTCGTAGTTGCTCACCTCTTTGAGTCTGTCGAGCAGGCGCGCGCGGAAGGGAATGTGCTGCAGGTAATAGTTGGTCGCTTTGTTCTGGGCTTCCACCCAGGCGGCCGTTTCCGGAGAATTGTCATCTTCCAGCCAGCGATAGGGGTCGGCCACCTCCGTCCCGAAATACACATCCACCGTGTCGTCTTCCCGCGTCTGGGGGACTTTGGGGGCGCAGGCCCCCGCCAAAACTGCCGTCATTGTCATAGCAAAAAGATATTTCGAAGTCTTCATTTTGATAGAAATTGGTTCCGGGTGCAAATGTACAAAAATATCTGTCAGGCGTTTACAAGTCACAATAATTTTGATATTTGAAAATTAAGTCGTATATTTGCAGCCCACAAAATTGGATTGTGGGCGTTAAATTATTTATTATCAATTAATTAACCAAACCAATGCCTGGATTAATTGGAAAGAAAATCGGAATGACTTCCGTTTTCGGTGCCGATGGAAAAAATATTCCATGCACCGTCATCGAGGCTGGTCCGTGCGTTGTCACGCAAATTCGTACAGTCGAAAAAGATGGTTATGCCGCTGTACAACTTGCCTATGACGAAATGAAAGAAAAGCACGCCGGCAAGTCCCTGATGGGACACTTCGAAAAGGCAGGAACCACCCCCAAGCGCAAACTGGCCGAATTTGCGGCTGACTTTGCCGGGGAACTCAAATTGGGCGACACCCTCACGGTCGCTGACATCTTCACCGATGTCAAGTTCGTGGACGTCGTCGGTACTTCCAAAGGTAAGGGCTTTCAGGGCGTTGTGAAACGTCACGGCTTTGCCGGTGTCGGTGGCCAGACCCACGGCCAGCACAACCGTCTTCGTCACCCCGGCTCTATGGGCGCATCCTCTTGGCCTTCCCGCGTATTCCCCGGAATGCGTATGGCCGGCCAGATGGGCGGCGACAGGGTCAAGGTGTTCAACCTTGAAGTCGTCAAGGTGATCCCTGAAAACAACCTGCTTGTCGTAAAAGGTTCCGTTCCCGGAGCTAAAGGATCTTATGTAATGGTGGAGGACTAAGCTATGGAATTGTCAGTTTACAAAATTGATGGTAGCGAATCCGGAAAGAAAGTCACGCTCGACGAGCGCATTTTCGGCGTTACCCCCAACGATCACGCCATCTGGCTTGATGTGAAGCAGTACCTGGCCAACCAGCGCCAAGGCAACTCCAAGACCAAAGACCGCAGCGAGGTCGCGTACAGCACCAAGAAAATGGGTCGCCAGAAAGGCGGCGGCGGTGCCCGTCACGGCAGCATCAAAGCCGGTACCTATGTCGGCGGCGGTAACATCCACGGTCCCAAACCGCGTTTCTACGGTTTCAAACTCAACAAGAAACTCAAACAACTCGCCCGTTTCTCCGCCCTTTCCTACAAAGCGCAGGAGAATGCGATTACCCTCGTTGAGAACTTTACGATGGATGCCCCCAAGACCAAGGAATTCGTCAGCATCCTCAACAACATCAAAGCCAATGGCCGCAAAGTGTTGTTCGTGTTGCCCGAGAACTCCGACAATATTTTCCTTTCTTCTCGTAACCTTCCTGAAATCAACGTAATCACTGTGGACGAAATCAATACCTACGCCATTATGAACGCTTGCTCGCTCGTGCTGGTGGACGGTGTCCAGGAGATTCTTGTCGACAGGATTAAATAAGCAAAGCGATGGGAATCATTATTAAGCCAATACTCACAGAGATGATGACGGTTCAGGGCGAAAAATTGAACCGCTACGGCTTTATCGTGGATGCAGAGGCCAACAAACTTCAGATCAAGGCTGAGGTCGAGGCCCGCTACAATGTCACGGTCAAAGACGTCAATACGATCCGCTACAACGGCAAAGTGAAACGCCGTTACACCAAAGCCGGTATCCTCACCGGTCGTTGCAATCACTACAAGAAGGCGTATGTCACGCTTGCAGGTGATGACAAGATTGACTTCTATGCAAACATTTAAGGTAATAAGGCAATGGCAGTAAGAAAATTCAAACCGGTAACCCCCGGACAAAGGAACAAGGTAATCTCCGCCTTTGACGATATTACCTGCAAGAAGCCCGAAAAGTCGCTGCTCGAACCCCTCAAGAGTTCCGGCGGCCGCAACAACCAGGGCAAGATGACCATGCGCTACATCGGCGGCGGTCACAAGAAAATGTACCGTATCATCGACTTCCTGCGTGACAAAGACGGCATCAACGCCGAGGTGAAGACCATCGAGTATGATCCGAACCGCAGCGCCCGTATCGCGCTTGTCCAGTATGAAGACGGTCAGAAGAAATACATCATCGCCCCCAACGGCCTCAAGGTCGGACAGGTGATTGTTTCCGGCAAAGGCGTCGCTCCCGAAGTGGGCAACTGCCTTCCCCTCGGTGAAATTCCCCTCGGTACCCTCGTGCACAACATCGAACTGCGTCCCGGACAAGGTGCCGCTATGGCCCGTTCCGCCGGTGCGTTCGCCCAGTTGGCCGCCCGCGAAGGCAACCACGCCATTCTCCGTCTGCCCTCCGGCGAGACCCGTATGGTGCTGTGCGAGTGCCGCGCTACGGTCGGTATCGTCTCCAATGTGGAGCACAACCTGGAATCTCACGGTAAAGCCGGACGCAAGAGATGGCTCGGACGTCGTCCCCGCAACCGCGGTGTCGTGATGAACCCTGTCGATCACCCGATGGGTGGTGGTGAAGGTCGCGCTTCCGGCGGTCACCCTCGTTCTCGCAAGGGTCTGCCTGCAAAGGGTTACAAGACGCGTAATCCGAAGAGCACTTCTAACAAGTTTATCATTGAAAGAAGGAAAAAATAACGGAATAAATTAAGAAATTATGAGTCGTTCATTAAGAAAAGGTCCCTATATCCAGGAAGCCCTTGAAAAAAGAATCATTGCGATGAATGAGGGTACTGCGAAAAAAGAGGTTGTCAAGACCTGGTCCCGTGCCAGCATGATTTCCCCTGATTTCGTCGGCCACACCATCGCCGTGCATAACGGAAACAAATTTATTCCCGTTTACGTCACCGAGAATATGGTGGGTCACAAACTCGGCGAATTTGCGCCGACGCGTACCTTCAGAGGCCATTCGGGCAATCGTTAATAAGTAAAAAGAGTACAGTATTATGGGAGCTCGTAAAAGAATTATGGCTGATAAGCTGAAGGCCGAAAAGAAAGTGACAGCTATCGCGGTGCTCAAAGATGCACCTACTTCCCCTCGTAAAATGCGCCTCGTCGCAGACATCATCCGTGGTGTTGAGGTCAATAAAGCCCTTGATATTTTGAAATTCTCCAAGAAGGAGGCATCCATCCGCCTTGAGAAACTTCTCAAGAGCGCAATTGCCAACTGGGAGGCGAAAAACGCCGACCGCAGCGAGGAACTCGAAAAGGGTAATGTCTATGTCAAGACCATTATGGTTGACGGTGGCAGCATGCTCAAACGCATCCGTCCCTGCCCTCAGGGCCGTGCCGGTCGCATTCGCAAGCGTTCCAACCACGTTACCATTATTTTGGATGTCAAAAAGTCGGAGGAATAATTATGGGACAGAAAACCAATCCTATCAGTAACCGTATCGGCATCACCCGCGGGTGGGACTCCAATTGGATCGGACGCTCCAGCGCCGAATACGCAGAGCGCATTGCCGAGGACTATAAGATTCGCCAATACCTGGTCAACCGCCTTTCCAAGGCTTCGTTGAGCAAGATTGTCATCGAAAGAACATTGAAACTCGTTACCGTCACCATTCACGCCGCCCGTCCCGGTTTCATCATCGGCAAGGATGGCAAGAATGTGGAAGGTCTGAAAGAAGAGTTGAAGAAGGTCACCAACAAGGACATCCAGATCAACATCTTCGAGGTGAAGAAACCCGAAGTGGATGCCAATATCGTGGCTGACTCCATCGCTCGTCAGATCGAGGGTCGTGTGTCCTACCGTCGTGCCATCAAGATGGCGATTGCCACCGCGATGCGTACGGGCGCCGAGGGCATCAAGGTCCAGATTGCCGGTCGCGTGGGCGGCGCCGAAATGGCCCGCAACGAGATGTTCAAGGAAGGTCGTACCCCGCTCCATACTTTCCGTGCGGATATCGACTACGCTTTGGCCGAAGCCCACACCAAAGTCGGTGTGCTCGGTATCAAGGTGTGGATCTGCAACGGAGAAGTCTATGGCAAGAAAGACCTTTCTCCCAACGCCGGCGTTGCTGCGCAGGCTGCCCAGCCCCAGGGCCGTGGCGGTCGTGACGGACGCAGGGGCGGTCGCCGTGGCGGTCGTCGCGAAGAGCGCAAATAAAGTTTTGCATCTAATTTAGCAATCTTATATTTTTTACCGGACCGGTCGGGCATTTTGTCGGACCGGTCTTTTTTTGTATCTTCGCCGGGTAAACCAACAAGAAAGTCAGCGTATGAAAAAGTTTATGTTCCTTTTGGCGGCGATGGCCGCGTGCGTGACGGCCGGTGCCTGGAACTACCGCAATTTCGTGGTGGATGACGTCGAGTCTATCGAGAATGGGAAAGAAATCACCCAAAGGGTGCGCCTCTCCGACTTTGTGGGACACGGAAAATATATCCTGGTGGATTTCTGGGCCTCGTGGTGCGGTCCTTGCCGGGGCGAGGTGCCCAATCTCAAAGCCGTCTATGACGAGTTCGGCGGCGACGATTTCGAGATCGTCAGCGTGGCGGTCTGGGACAAGGCCGAAGATGCTTTCGACGCGATTGAAGAAGAGGGCATGAACTGGACGCAGATTGTGTGCAGCGCCAAGACCAACCAGATTCCCACCCAGGTGTATGGTATCGAAGGTATTCCGTACATTATTCTGATTGACCCCGACGGCAAAGTCATCGGGGAAGATTTGCGCGGGAAGCAAATCCGGAAGGCCGTCAAAAAGGCGTTGGGCTTGTAGCCTGCCGGCCAGCCAATAGGCGTCCAATCCGAACTATGGAAGTCCGCGAGGCCATAAAATTGTTCCCCCACAGCCCCGGCGTATATCGTTATTACGATGCGTCGGGGACTGTCATCTATGTGGGCAAGGCCAAGGATTTGCACAAGCGGGTGGCCCAGTATTTCGTGGACCCTTCCCGCCTGACACGCAAGACCGCCCTGCTGGTCAGTCATATCGTCCGCGCGGAATACACCATTGTCGACAGCGAGGCCGACGCCCTGCTGCTGGAAAACAACCTCATCAAGCAGTACAAGCCCAAGTATAACATCCTGCTCAAGGATTCCAAGACCTATCCTTGGATTTGCATCAGCAACGAGCCTTTCCCCCGCGTCTTTCTGACGCGACGGGTGGACAAGGCGGGCAAACACCGCTATTTCGGGCCGTACAGTTCCGTCAAGCACGCCTACACCCTGCTGGAACTCTTCTTCTCCCTCTATCCGATGCGCGGGGCCGACTGCAAACTGAAACTCACTTCCGATGGCATCCTCCGCCGCAAATACCGTCCCTGCCTGAAACTGCATACGGGAACTTGCGCGGGCTGTTGCGTGGGCAAGGTTTCCGAAAAAGAATACGCCGGCTGGGTGGAGGCTGTCGAACGCATTTTGGAAGGCGGGGGCCGGGAATTGATGCGGCAATACAAAGAGGCGATGGCCGACTGCGCCGCCCGCCTGGATTTCGAAGGGGCCCAACATTACAAACAGTGGCTGGATACGCTCTCGCAGCACTACAGCAAGTCCCTCATCGTCAACACCGCCGATATTAAGGCCGATGTATTCTCGTTGGTTTTCGACCAGGGAGATGCCTACGGCAACTTTATGCGCATCAAGGGAGGCAGTGTCATCCAGAGTCTCAACCTGCGCTTCCAGGCGCGTATCGACGAGTCGCGGGAGGATGTGCTCGCCTTTTTTATCGCGGAGATTGAGAGCCGGCTGGGCCACCTCTCACCCGAGGTCATCGTTCCCTTCTTGCCCGGCATAGAACTGGAGGGAGTGCGCTTCACGACGCCCTCGCGCGGCGACAAACTATCGCTGCTGGACCTGGGGCTTCGCAATGCCGCCCGCCTGCGCATCGACGCCCTCAAGCAGAGCGAGCAGGTCGATCCGGACGGCTACTACCAAAAGATGATGCTCGACTTGCAGCAGGCGCTGGGGCTGGACCGACTCCCCGAGCACATCGAGTGCTTCGACAACTCCAACCTGCAGGGAACCAATCCCGTCGCCGCCTGCGTCGTATTTCGCGGCGGAAAACCCTCCAAGAAAGATTACCGCCACTTCTGCATCAAGACCGTCGTCGGGGCCAACGACTTTGCTTCGATGAAGGAAATCGTCAACCGCCGCTATTCCCGCCTGCTCGCCGAGTCGCCCGATGACCTGCCCGACCTGGTGGTCATCGACGGCGGCAAAGGGCAGTTGGGCTGCGCCTGGGAAGCCCTCTGCGAACTGGGCATCCAGGACCGGCTGACCGTGGTGGGATTGGCGAAAAGGCTGGAAGAGGTGGTGCGCGTGGGCGACCCCGTGCCGCTTTTTCTGGACCGGGATTCGCTGGCACTCAAACTCTTGCAGCAGGCCCGCGACGAGGCTCACCGCTTCAATATCACTCACCACCGTGACCGCCGCAGCAAGGGTCAGATTCATTCCGTACTGCGCGATATCAAGGGCGTCGGTGAGAAAATGGAGCAGAAACTTATCCTGCGCTTCGGCTCCGTGCCCCGCATTGCCGCCGCTTCCGAGGCGGAGATTGCGACTGTCGCGGGAGAGAAACTGGCCGCGCTCATCAAAGAGGCGCTGGGGTAAGTATTGCCATATCAAAAATTTTTAATACCTTTGTGGAAAGTAAAAAACTTATACCTATTATGAAAAAACTACTTTTGCTTTCTTTGGCCCTTGTCGGGCTTATGTCCCTTGCCTCGTGCAAGAAAGTGCTCGCCCCGTCAGCGATTACGGTCGACAATACCGTGGCGCGGGTGACCATTCAGGGTACCGTCCAATTTAAATTAAGCAACACGCAGACGCTTCCGGCTCCGGCCGCCAATACCGTAGTGACCGCGACGGTGACCATAGGAACGGATCCTGCCTTTACCGTCTCCGGAACTCCGAATGACGCCGGAATTTATACGATATCCGTCCCTATTAAATACAACACCGATAAAGCGACGGTGAGTGCCATCAAGGCCGTCGTGGATCTTCCCAACATCGGAGTATTCAAGGGAAGCAATACAACTCCCTTCACGGTCAACAAAAACGAACTCGCAACCGGGAAAAACGTCATCTGCACCAAGGAGGAATAACAGTCGTTGAACATCAATCCAGAAAGTTATGAAAAAGTTAATGATACTTACGGCTGTTGCCCTGATGGCAAGCCTGACCCTTTCCGCTCAGGAAAAGAAAACTAAACCCTTTACCCCGTCCGTAGGCAGTTTCTCTTTCGGTCTTACCTTCAACCCGATGGCCATCGAGAACAAGGAATACCAGCCGGCAACCGGTGCATACGCGGGTAACTTTGTCGAGGCCTTCGGCACGGACCCCAAGCAGATGTTCATTCTCGGTAAAGAGCCTTTGGCCTCTTTCCTGCTCAAATACCGTATGACGGAGTTCGTGTCCTTGCGGGCCAACGTCGGTTTTACCGGCAGTCTGATTAATTACAAAGAGTATGTGGACGATGATGCCGCTTTGCGCGAAAATGCCCTTTCGCAGGCCAAGACGGTGGATGTGGTTCACAACAAACTCAACAAGGTGTCTGTCGGTCTGGGCGCAGAGTTTCACAAGAACATCGGCGCTTTCCAGTTCAACTTCGGCGCTTCGCTCCTCTGGGCCATCGGCGGCGGCAGCATCAGCACGACTTACGGCAATCCTTTGACCAAGGATAACGGTTGGGTGCGTACCACGATGCCTTACCTGCAGCCGACGGTCAACCCGAACAGCCCCACGCTCAACCAATATGCTGCGGCCGATTCCAAAAACGCCATTGCCAACGGTTATCTCGTCGAGAGTTACAACCAGGGCTATATCCACGGCCTCGGCTTGAGCGTGGATATGGGTATCGAATGGTTCTGCCTGCCCAACGTCTCCGTTGCGCTCAGTATGACGATGACCCCGGTGATGGGCGTGTTCCAGCCCCAGACCTGGTCCATTTACGAAGGTTATTCCTCCTGGACCGACCGAGTCGAGCAATACAACAAACTCGTGAGCCCCGGCAGCAACGCCATCCTTTATGGAACGGAAACCTTCGGTCTTCGTATTTCTCTGAACTATTATCTGTAGATGATGAAGCATATTCAACAATCAGTGATTGCGGCCTTCGTGGCCGCAATTCTTGTTTCAAGCCTTGTAGGCTGCAAGAAAGATGAGCCTCAGGGAGGCTCCGGTGATTCGACACTCATCCTGTCTCAGACCTCTTTGGAACTGAGCCAGGGCGGTACGGCGATGCTGACGGCGAGTTATTCCCCGTCCGGTGCCGTGCTGAGTTGGGGTAGTGACAACGAAGCCCTTGTGACGGTGGATGGCGGCCTCGTGACCGCCGTGGGAGAGAATGGAACAGCGACCATTACGGCCAGCCTGATTGATATTTCGAATTTTTCCGTCAAAGCCACCGCGACCTGTGCGGTCACGGTCAATACCGTATTTATCACCGGTATTTCCCTGCCCTCGGAACTGCCCCTCTCGATGGGAACGAGTTACCAACTCCAGCCGGGCATCACGCCTCCGGCGGCGGCCGGTGTGGGTCTCCGTTATGAGGTGACGGAGGGAGGCCAGTATGTGGAGGTGTCCGCCGACGGCTTGCTTACGCCCATTGCCGTTACGAGTGGCAGCGCTTATGCTACTGTCAAAGTGACTTCCAAAGACAGCAAAGGCTTCAGTACGACGGTCAAAGTCACCGTAGGCGAAAAACCCATCTATCCGACAAACGCGAGTCTAAAGGACTTTAGCGAAGAGATTTCCGTCGGAAAACAGTTCTTCGCGACCCTCTCTTATACTCCTTCTTCTGCCACTTGGAAGGTGTTCACGGTTCAATCGTCCGACGCTTCTGTCGCTACGGCGGAGAAATGGAGTGACGGAATCCGAGTGACCGGAAAGTCCGCAGGCTCTGCGACCATCACCGTCACTTGGGAAGGGGAAAACAATGTGAAGCACGATATCGTCAAGAATCTCACGGTCCACGCTTCCGAGCCGTCCATTGCTTGGACGACGGATATGGCGGCGACCTTCGGCCAGGGCTTGATTGTCGGAGAGTACAAAACCGCAACGGCGGTCGTCAGCAATCTGACTAACACGGAAGTGACCTATACCAGCAGCAATCCGAGCGTGGCGACAGTGAATGCCTTTTCGGGTGTTGCAACGGCCCAGAGTCCCGGTTGGTTCACGATTACCGCCACCTCCAAGGCCAACAACAGCGTAATGGTTACTTCCGAGTCCATCCGTGTGTACGGCAAGCCTGCTACCATCTATGTGGGTGCCAATGTCGATGATGGTTGGTTTGTCCGCTACAGGACCAGTAAGTCGCTGAATGTCCAGATTCGGGACGCGAACGGGCAGGCCACCCGCCAGGATTTGCTTCAATTTGCTATCAGCGGAGCAGCCTCCGGGTTTAATCTCGGCAGTAGTCTTACCACGGAAGGAGACAATCTGAAGAAGTTGACCCTGACGGGAAACCGCACCAGCGCTTCTTCTACCCTCAAGGCGACGGCAACTTTTTCCGTTAAAGGGTATAACGATGTCAAGAAGACCTTCGATGTCTATGATTCGATGTATGACGAATATGATATCAAGCCTTTCGACGGCATCCGGGTCACCAGCAATGGTATCAGCAACGTGTACGACGGAGGATACCGGGGCTCCGGCTATTTCGATTCCTCTACGCCGCCTACGGGTGCATTCCGCACGAAAAGCAACGCGATTATCGTACACATAGGCAACCGGCCTTCTGCCAAATCCGCCCTCGGCTCCCTGCCCGGCTTGTCTCGTTATGAAACGCCCAAGCAGTCCGGCATCCACGGTCTGGCCGTGTCGAAGGCCAATGCCGCAGACGGGAAATGGTGGACGAACAGCAGTCCCAACTCCGGAGATGAAGTGCTTCGGAGCGCTCATTATGCCGGCTATTGGAGCGGAGGCACTTCCGATCCAATGTATGTCTCGACGACAAACAACGATGGCTATGGCTACGAGATCTGTACGGCAATGGCATCTTACAACGGCAAAGTCTCAGCCGACAAATGGAAGGTGCAGCCCGAGTACAAGAAGATGACGGAAGGCCGCGGCCGCGCGGCGGACTGCATCGGCTGCGGTGCCTGCGAGAGCGTGTGCCCGCAGCATCTGCCCATCATCGAACATCTGAAACAAGTATCCGAAGCGCTGGATTAGGAGGCAAAAATGTACACACCCACACTGGAAGAAGCAAGAAAACTCATGGAAGAGCACAACCAGGAACCGTTCCACCGTCAGCACGCGGAGACCGTCTCCGGCGTCATGGGGTATTTCGCGAAGGAATATGACCCCGAAAACGAGGAATTCTGGCGCTGCGTCGGCATGCTCCACGACCTGGATTTCGAGGAGTTCCCCGAAGAACACTGCGTCAAGGAGATGCAGTGGCTGAACGACATGGATTTCAACCCCGCCATGACCCGGGCCATCGTCGCCCACGGCTGGGGGCTGACCGGCGCGCCCTTCGAACCGGAAAGCCGGATGGAAAAGCTGCTGTTCGCCTCCGACGAGCTCACCGGCCTGATTGGCGCGGCCGCCCTGATGCGCCCGTCGAAGTCCTGCAGCGACATGGAGCTGAAGTCCCTGAAAAAGAAGTACAAGGACAAGAAGTTCGCCGCAGGCTGCAGCCGGGAAGTGATCCAGCAGGGCGCGGACATGCTCGGCTGGGAGCTGGACGAACTGCTGCAGAAGACCCTGGATGCGATGAAGAGCTTGGAAGCGTAGCAGGCAGCGACACTGCCGCTTGCATTCGCAACCGCAGGGATATATAATGATTTATCGGCGATGACGAAAACTTCGGCATCCGATGCCCTGCAGAGAGCCTGCGGCCGGTGCGAGCAGGCGGGATACGGTGCCTTTCCACTTTCCGAGCCGCCCGCGAGGAGCGGGAGGGTGCGCCCTTCACAGCGCAAGACGAGTGGCCGGGTTACACAGACCCAGGCAATTTGGGTGGCAACGCGGAGTCTTCCGTCCCAAGGAAATACTGGGGCGGAGGGCTTTTTTCATACTCCGCCCGCAGGCCCCGCAAGGCCCGCAGCACGAAAAGGAGGAAAACATGTTAGACATCAAATTTGTAAGAGCGAACCCGGATGCGGTCAAGGAGAACATCCGCAAGAAGTTCCAGGACGAAAAGATCCCCATGGTCGACGAAGTCATCGCCATGGACGAGGAACTGAGAGCGGCGAAGACGAGAGGCGACGAGCTGAGAGCCAACCGCAACAGCGTGTCCAAGCAGATCGGCCAGCTGATGAAGGCAGGCAAGAAGGACGAAGCGGAAGAAGCCAAGAAGCAGGTCACCGAGATGGCCGACGAACTGGCGGCTCTGGAGAAGAGAGAAGAAGAACTGGCCGGCGAGATCAACCAGCGCATGATGGTCATCCCGCAGATGATCGACGACTCCGTACCCATC